>NZ_JBEZGM010000010.1:0-232360 GCF_040649995.1 Micromonospora sp. NPDC048835
GGCCCCCCCCGCGCCGGGGCGGGGCGGGGGGTATGGGAAAGGCTCACCTCGCGGAGCGAGGTGAGCCTTTGGTTGTAGCCCCGACCGGATTCGAACCGGCGCTACCGCCTTGAGAGGGCGGCGTCCTGGGCCGCTAGACGACGGGGCCAGAACTTTTCCGTTCACCGCCCTCGCGGGCGGTGCGACTGTAGTCTAGCGGCACCGTACCCGGGCACGAGCGCGGGGTGCGGGGGTCGCCAGTAGGCAGGGCAGCGCAGCCAACGGGCCCGCCGGCGGACAAGGAACGGGCCGCCGACACACAAGGAACGGGCCGCCGACACACAAGGAACGGCCCGCCGACACACAAGAAACAGGCCCGCCGGCAAACACGGAACAGGCCCGGAGGCAAACACGAGACGGCCTGCCGGCAGGCAGGGAACAGCCCGGCGGCGGACACGAAACAGCCCGCCCCACGAGGTGGGACGGGCTGTGCACGATGTAGCCCCGACCGGATTCGAACCGGCGCTACCGCCTTGAGAGGGCGGCGTCCTGGGCCGCTAGACGACGGGGCCAGAACAACTTTCGCTCCCCCACCGTTACGGCGGAGGAGCTGCACTCTACCGAAGACCGCCCTCCGCCCCCGGAGGGGCGGAGTCGAACTCCGTCAGAATCCAGCGTCTGAAATTCTCGCGAATTCCAGCAGCGCTGGGGTACCAGGACTCGAACCTAGACTAACTGAACCAGAATCAGTCGGGCTGCCAATTACCCCATACCCCATTGGCCCCTTGCGGCGCCGGGAGTGAACTTTACCCTCCCGGTGCCGACAGGCCAAATCCGATCCCCCCGAACCACCCTTGAGCTGCGGAAACAGGGGCATCAGACGGATCAGGCGACGGGAACCACCGGGTTGGTGAGCTCGCCGATGCCGTCGATCCGCACGGTGACCGTATCCCCCTCGACAAGCGGGCTAACCCCGGCCGGAGTGCCGGTGAGAACGACGTCGCCGGGCAGCAGAGTCATCACGTGCGAGATGTACGACACCAGGCCCGGCACGTCGAAGACCATGTCCTTCGTCCGGCCGAGTTGGCGTACCTCCATCTCCTCCGGGTTGCGACCCACCTCACACCGGATCTCCAGGTCGGAGACGTCCAGCCCGGTGGTGATCCACGGGCCGATCGGGCAGAACGAGTCGAAGCCCTTGGCCCGGGTCCACTGCCCGTCCGAACGCTGGAGGTCCCGCGCGGTGACGTCGTTGGCGCAGGTGTAGCCGAAGATGGCGCGTTCGGCGGCGGCCCGGTCGGCGCGGCGCGCGCCGGGCGCCCCGATCACGACCGCCAACTCGGCCTCGTGCTCGACCTGCTTGGAGAAGATCGGCAGGCGGATGGCGTCGCGGGGGCCGATCACCGAGGTGGACGGCTTGAGGAAGAGCAGCGGCTCCTTTGGCACCTCGTTGCCGAGCTCGGCGGCGTGGTCGGCGTAGTTGCGGCCGACGCAGACGACCTTGCTGGGCAGGATCGGCGAGAGCAACCGGACGTCGGAGAGGGCCCAGCGGGCCCCACTGAAGGAGAGGTTGCCGAACGGGTGACCCTCGATCTCGGCGATGGTCAGACCCTGCGGCCCGGCCTCCACCTCGCCTTCGACGGCACCGAACGACATTCCCTTGGCATGGGCGAAACGAGCGATACGCACCCGGCCAATCTAGCCCCGCCGGCCCCCCGACCGGCCAGGACCGGCGTTCGGGTGTGCTCAACCCGTCAGCAGCGCGGCACCCTACCGGAGCGTGAGGTGACCGGGGCGGGCTTCCCGACTTCGTACCCGCACGGAGGCGGCTCGCCCCTAGCGTCGGCTCCGGAGGTTCGTCGTATGCCTGCATCGACACGACACCACAGAGCCCTCGCAGTGTTCGTGCACTGCCTCGGCATCCTCGCCGCCGTTCCGGCCCTGCCGTCGGCGGCTCCGGAGGCGGCGGCCACGCCACGACCGGCGGCGGCCACGCCACGACCGGCGGCGGCCACACCGGGGCCAGCAGCGGCCACACCGGGACCGGCAGCGGCCACACCGCGACCAGCAACGGCCACACCGAGGCAAGCGGC
Organism: Micromonospora sp. NPDC048835; assembly: GCF_040649995.1. Classification (NCBI taxonomy): domain Bacteria; kingdom Bacillati; phylum Actinomycetota; class Actinomycetes; order Micromonosporales; family Micromonosporaceae; genus Micromonospora; species Micromonospora sp. NPDC048835. Next base: position 2,073 of record NZ_JBEZGM010000010.1, read on the forward strand.
GGCCACGCCCGGGCTGGCAGCGGCCACAGCGGGACCAGCGACGGCCGCCACCGCGCCGCCGCCGGCCGCCGGGCCGGCGGGCACTGCCACACCACGTCCCGGCGACCCACGGACCTCGGCGGTGCGGCCGGAGGTGTACCGGGCCGACCGGCCGACCGTGGCGATGGTCGCGAGGGTGACCGAGCCCACCCCGCCCTCGGCGCCACCGGCGATGGCGCCGCCCACCCGGGCACCGGCGTCGGCGCCGCCGCAACAGGTGACCGTGGCCGTCGCGACGGAGAACAGCCCGGCACCGAGGTACCGGATCCAGGTGCGCAACGTCAGCAACTCGCCGTTGGAGACCACGGTGCGTCAGGAACTGCCGCCGGGCTCGTCGACGACCGCGATCAGCGGTGGTGGCCGGTCCACCCCCGCCGGCGGATCGTCCACCGAGGTGACCTGGCGGTTGCGACTGCCGGCGCACAGCACCACCACGCTCGGCACCGCGCTCGCCGCGACCGCGCCGGGCCGGCCGGTGACCGCGCCGACCTGCGCGTTCACGAGTGACGGCAGCCGGCCGTACGACTGCGCCACGGCCACCTGGCAGGCGGCCGGGGCACCGGCGGCCAAGGTGACCGAGGCGCCGGTATGGCGTCGCTACCCGGTGCTGCTCGCCGGGCTGGCGGTCCTGCTGGTGCTCAGCGCCGCCCTGGTGTGGGTGTGGCGGCGTCGGCGCGGTCGCCGGGTGACGGCCGCCGCGCTCTCCACCGGCGGCGGAGCCGAGGATGGCCGCGGGACGGTCTACCCCCGACCGGCGGCCCCGAGTCCGGTACGACGTCGGCGCACCCCGCCGGTCTGGATGTTGGTGGGCGCCGCCGTCGTGGTGCTGGCCGGGTTGGTCGGGACGGTGGGTTGGACGGCGACCCGACAGGTGTCGGCGATCGACACACAGAAGCAGCCCACCAGCGGCGCGTGGCGGGGCACCGGGGTCACCGGGGCGCTTGGCGTGCCGCTGCGGGAGTCGGCGTTCGAGTTCACCGTGTACCGGATGATCTGCGGCGCGCCCGGCACCGCCGGCAAGTCCGCCGGCGGTGGTGCGGCACCGGCCAACGGTCGACGCTGCGAGGCCACCGTGGGTGTGCGCAACCTCACCGGCGACCACCAGCCCTGGCACAGCGAGCTGCAACGGGCGTACCTGCCCGGTGGGCGGTGGGTGAGCACCGACGAGTCGGCCACCCGAACGGCGAACCTGGGTCGGGACGTCTTCGCCGACCCGATGGCCGCGGGCACCCGGATGGTGCTGCCGCTGGTCTTCACGGTCGACGGGCGGGACCCGCCCCAGCAGCTGGAGCTGCGCAGCGGGGTGTTCTCCGCCGGGGTCCGGGTGCAGATGCCCTGACCGGTGCGCGGGCGGCGGTCGTACCCTGGGGTGCGTGACCGCCGCCCTCGCCCCCGCCGTGCTCGACGTGGCGCAGTGGCAGGCCCGCCGACGGGCCCACGAGGAACGGGTCGACGTCTGGCTGACACCGCACCTGGCCCGGCGGCGGCGCGGTGAGCGGCATCCGGTGGCCGACTTCCTGTTCACCTACTACTCGCACCGCCCGGCCCAGCTTCGTCGCTGGCATCCGGGCCCCGGGGTCGAGCTGCGCGATGCGGATCCGGCCGAGTTCGGCCGCGACTACCGCGCCACCGCCGCCGGGGTCACCCTCGACACCGATGGGGTACGCGGCCGCCGCGGCGAGTCGATCGCCTGGATCCGCACCCTGCTGGCGGCGACACGTGAGCGGGCGCCGCACTTCGGCTGCTTCGGGATGCACGAGTGGGCGATGGTCTACCGGCAGACCCGCGACGAGCTGCGGCACAACGCCTGGCCACTGCGGTTGAGCGCGGAGCAGACCGCAGCGGTAGTCGAGGAGCGGGGCGTGCGGTGCAGCCACTTCGACGCGTTCCGGTTCTTCACCCCGCCGGCCCGCCCGTTGAACCTGCTCACCCCGACCCGGGAGACGCAGCACGCGCACGAGCAGCCGGGCTGCCTGCACGCCAACATGGACCTGTACAAGTGGGCGTACAAGTTGTCGCCGTTGGTCTCTTCGGAGCTGGTGGCCGACGCGTTCGACCTGGCCCGGGACGTCCGCACCTTGGACATGCGGGCCAGCCCGTACGACCTGGCGGCACTGGGCTACCCGCCGGTGCGGGTGGAGACCCCGGACGGCCGGGCCGAGTACGCGGCGGCGCAGCGCGCCTTCGCCGAGCGGGCCGCAGTGCTGCGCGACCGGTTGCTCGCCGCCGTCCCGGCCCAGTAACCGCCACCCAGGCCAAAGGCCGTCGATCATGGAGTTGTGGTGGGTCGCAAAGCGCCTTTGTGCGACCAGACCGGGCACCACAACTCCTTGATCGACCGAGAGTGGCTGCGCACCGCACGTCACCGTCGACCGCGCCGAACGCTGTCGGATCAGTCGTCGTCGGCGCGGCGGTCCCGCTTGCGTTGGGACTGGCGTTTCTTCTCGGCGAGCCGACGCTCCTTGGCCCCACGGGACGGGCGGGTCGCTCGGCGGGCCGGTGGTGCCGGCGCTGCGGCCTCTCGCAGCAGTGCGGTCATCCGCGCCCGGGCGGCCTCGCGGTTGGCCAACTGGGCCCGGTGCTCGCTCGCGGCGATCGTCAGCACCCCGTCGACCAGGCGGTTGGCCAGTCGGGCCAGCGCCCGCGACCGCAGCCAGTCGGGCACGGCCGGAGAGTTGGCCAGGTCGTAGCTCAGTTCAACCCGGGAGTCCGCAGTATTGACACCCTGGCCACCCGGCCCCGAGGAGCGGGAGAAGCGCTCCCGCAACTCCCCGGCCGGGACGACCCACCGGTCGGTCACCCGCAGTCCGTCGTCCACGCCCCGAGGCTAACCCGCGTCGCCCCGTCGGAGGTCATCGGTGCGGGGGCTCGCTCCGGGTCGGGGACTGGCTGGGCGCCGGCCCGGCGGTCTCGTTGTCGGAGCCGACCGCCGCGTACGCCACCGCGCCGAAGAGCAGCAGCCCGATCACCGCGGCCTTGACGGTGACGCCCCGGATCAGCGACCAGGCTCCGCGGCGGGCGCCAGGCACCGATTTCTTGACGGTCTGGTAGTCGTTCCACCCGCGTCGTGCCCGGGCGTACGCCGACCCCACTGCACATCCGATGACCAGGCCCACCAGCAGGAGGACCGTGAGAAGAGGACGCTCCACCTCCGCCAGTATTCACACCGAACGGCACATTTCCATGATCCGATGCCGTCCGGCCGGATATCCGACAGTGGTGGCCCGCCGGGCGGGCGTTCGGGCAGCTCAGCCACCCTTACCGATGATCGTGTCGGCGGTCTGCTGCACCTGGTCGATCGGAATGGCGAACCCGATACCGATCGACCCGCTTCCATCGATGGTGGCGATGGCGGTGTTCACTCCGACCACCTCTCCGCGCGCGTTCACCAGTGGCCCACCGGAGTTGCCGGGGTTGATGGAGGCGTCGGTCTGCACCGCCGTGTGCCGGTTGTTGCCGAGCCGTACCTCACGGTCCAGCGCGCTGACGATGCCAGCGGTGACCGTCCCGGCCAGGCCGAGTGGCGAACCGACCGCGAGCACCGGCTCACCGACCCGGGTGGCGCCGGGTTTGGCCAGGGGCAGTGGGGTGAGGCCCGCCGACGCCGGCACCTTGAGTACCGCCAGGTCGCTGCGCGGCTCCCGTCCGACCACCTCGGCGGCGAACCGACGGCCGTCGGGCAGCTCCACGGTCACCGGCCCGCCACCGCCCTTGGCCAGGATGTGGTCGTTGGTGATGAGGTGCTGCTGGTCGTCCACGGCGAAGCCGGACCCGGTCGCGGACCCGCCGGTCGAGGACCCGCCGGTCGCGCCGCCAGCAAGCACCGACACCACCCCGGGTACGGTCTTCTCGGCCGCGGTGACCAGCTCGGCCGGCACCGGGGCGGCGGACGCCGCAGCCGGGCCACCGACCCCGTCCCGGCTGGCCACCACGCCACCGGCGAGAGCACCGGAGACGGCCGAGACCGCCACCACGCCCAGTACGGCCAGCAGTCGCCCGGGCCGTCGCCCGCCCGGGTCGCGTTCGGGCGCGTCCCACCACCCGCGCCCGTCCGGGTCGAGTTCCGGCGAGATGAACCAGGGACCACGCGGTTCGCCCAGTCCGGTCTGCACTGCCATGCGTACTCCTCACTGTCGACGTCGGTTGTGCGCGGCGGTCAGGGCAGCCGGGAGAACCAGCGCATCGAGCCGGCGGCGGCACCCATCGCGAACACCAGTCCGAGGCCGATGAACCGGGCCGAGACGTCCTGCCGCTCGGTGCGGTAGCCGACCGAGCTGCCGATGTCGTCGTAGACGGCGCGCAGCTCGTCGGTGGTGCTGGCCTCGTGGAACATCCCGCCGGTCTCCTCGGCGACCGCCTTGAGGGTCTGCCCGTCCACGGGTACCTGGATGGGCCGTCCACCGCGGTCGACGAACCCGGACGGTGTGCCGAACGAGATCGAGTGCACCGGCACCTCCGCCTTCACCGCCTCGGCGGCCGCCTCCATCGGGTCCATCCCGGAGGTGTTGGCGCCGTCGGAGAGCAGGATGATCCGGGCCGGCGGCGGCTCTTTCGCGGCTTCGCTGTCCAGGCCCTTGACCGCGCCGAGCGAGGTGTTGATGGCCTCACCGATCGCGGTGCCCTGCACGCCGGTGATGCCCTCGGCGAGCCGACCGATCCCCTCGTCGAGGGCGTCCCGGTCGGTGCCCGGGGGCACCAGCACGGCGGCGCTGCCGGCGAAGGCGACGAGCCCGACGTTGAACTCGTCGGGCAGACCCTCGACGAAGCGCCGGGCGGCCTGCTTCGCCGCGGCCAACCGGTCCGGTTCGACGTCGGTGGCGAGCATCGAGGTGGAGACGTCCACCGCCACCATCACGGTGGCCCGTTCCCGGGGCACCCGGACCTCGGCGCTCGGGCGGGCGAAGCCGACCACGAGCAGCGCCAGCATGGCCAGGAAGAGCCCAGCCGGTACGTGCCGACGCCAGGCGGGCCGTTGCGGCGCGACCCGGTCCAGCAGTCGCAGGTTGGTGAAGCGGACCGCGTACCGGCTGCGTCGCCGCTGCACCACGAGGTACGCGACGACCAGGGCGAGCACGCCGATCAGCAGCCAGAGTCGCAGCGGCGACTGCCAGATCACGCGACACCTCCCCGGAATTGGCCGGCCGGGGCGGCGGCCAGCCGACGCTGGGCGTGCACGTGTCGGACGATGTCCGCGCTCCAGTCGCCGTCGGTGCGCAGCGGCAGGTGGGTGGCCCCACTGCGGCGCAGCGCCTGGTGGACCTGTTCGCGCTGGGCGGTCGCGGCCTCCGCGTACCGCTCGCGCAGCCTCCGGTCCGATGTGCACACCTCGCGGTGTCGACCGGTCTCCGGGTCGACGAGCGTGATCAGGCCGACGTCCGGTATTTCCCACTCACGCGGGTCGGTCACCTCGATCGCCAGCACCTGGTGCCGGACGGCCAGCCGACGCAGGGTCCGCTCCCAGGGCGCTGCCGCGTGGGGATCGTCGGGCAGACCGTCGAGGAAGTCGGAGACCACCACGACCAGCCCTCGTCGGTTGGCGATCCGGTGCAGCGCGTCGAGTCCGTCGGCGAGGTCGGGTGGTCGGGCCGTCGGCCCCCGCCCCGGCCGGTCGGTGGGCTCGGTGGCGCGCGGGGCGGCGAGCAGCGTGCGGAGCAGGGCAAGCAGATGGGTACGCCCGCTGCGGGCCGGGAAGCGACGTACCCCGTCGGCGCGCAGCACCTGGGCACCGAGCCGGTTGCCGACGCCCGCGGTGAGGAAGCCGACCGCCGCGACGGCGGCCACCGCCAGTTCCCGTTTGTCCAGCTCGGCGGTGCCGAACTCCATGCTGGCGCTGCCGTCGACGAGGAGCCAGGTGGTCAGTTCCCGGTCGGCGTCGACCTGCCGGACGTGCGGCACGGCGGTCCGGGCCGTCACCGCCCAGTCCATCCGGCGGACCTCGTCCTCGCCCGGCCGGTACTCGCGGCTGCCGGACGGTTCGCTGCCCGGGCCGGGCAGCAGACCGCGGTACTGACCGTGCAGCAGACCGTTCAGTCGGCGCGTGACGGTCAGCTCCAGGCGGCGCAGGCGCTGGTCCGGTGCCAGCTCGGCCAGGCCGGGGTCGGCGGGCGTGCCTGCCGACGCGACGGCGGCGCGTCTCATGCCGCCGCCAGGTCCGGCGCCTGCTGGGGGTGCCTGGCGGCCAGCCGGGGCGGCGACACCGCCTCGACGAGCCGACGCACCACGCTCTCGGCGGACACCCCGTCGGCAACCGCGTCGAAGGAGAGCACCAGTCGGTGGGCGAGGACGTCGACGGCCAGCTCACGGATGTCCTCGGGCAGCACGTACTCCCGACCCCGCAGCAGGGCCTGCGCCCGGGCGGCCGCCACCAGGCCCAGGGTGGCGCGTGGGCTGGCCCCGTACGCCAGTAGCGGGGCGATCTCCGGCAGGCCGAACCGGCCGGGGTCGCGGGTGGCGAGGATCAGCCGCACCACGTACTCGGCCAACGCGTGGTGGACGAAGACCCGCTCGGCGTGGATCTGGAGGTCCCGCAGCCGTTGGGCGTCGAGCACCTGGCGCGGAGTCGGCCGGTCGGTGCTCATCCGGTAGAGGATGGCCAGCTCGTCGGCGTCGCTGGGGTAGTCGACGACCACCTTCATCAGGAACCGGTCCCGCTGCGCCTCGGGGAGTTGGTAGACCCCCTCGGACTCGATCGGGTTCTGGGTGGCCAGCACCAGGAACGGCTCCGGCACGGGCCAGCTGCGACCACCTATCGACACCTGCCGCTCGGCCATCGCCTCCAGCAGCGCCGACTGGACCTTCGCGGGAGCCCGGTTGATTTCGTCGGCAAGCACGAGATTGGCCATGATCGGGCCCAGCTCGATGTCGAAGGTCTCCTTGGACGCCCGGTAGATCCGGGTGCCCACGATGTCGGACGGCACCAGGTCCGGGGTGAACTGGATCCGGGAGAAGGTGCCGCCGACCACTGTCGCGAGGGTCTGCGCGGCCAGGGTCTTGGCCACGCCGGGGACCCCCTCCAGGAGGCAGTGTCCGTTCGCGACCAGGGCGGTGAGCAGGCGTTCGACGAGGCGATCCTGCCCGACGATCACGCGTTTGACCTCGAAGAGGGTCTGTTCCAGCTCGATGCCGGTCGGCTCCGGATCGACCGGGCTGGGCATGCTGGCCAGGGTGTCCGAGATGTCCGTCACGGTGCTTGCTTCCCGGGCACACCCTCGGCAAACGTCGGATTGTGCGGCCCGGAGTGGCCTTCAGCAGCCCGAACGGGCATGGACCGCGCAGAAGGGTGACGAGCGGCGCGAGGCCGTCGAAGCGGCACGCAACCGGCAGGTGAACGCCGGGTCCGGAGGGCTCACCTCGACCGGACGGCGAGCGGCCCCCGCGCAGGATGCGCGGGGGCCGGTGCCGGTTCGATCAGGGCGTGTGGGTGAGCAGGGTGAAGCCCAGGTTGGCCGGCGTACCGGCCGAGTTGCGGGTCTGCACGAAGACCGCGTTTGGCGTCAGCAGCCGCGGGGCGACCGAGACCTCACCGCCGGGCGGGATGCAGCAGGAGCCGGACAGGGAGAGGGTGGCCAGGAAGGCACCGGCCGAGACGTTGTGACCGAAGATCACCTCGTACTCCCCGACGCCGTACTTGACCACGGTGCCGGTGCCGCGCGCCTTGGTGCCGTTGGAGTTGACGACGGTGAAGACGTTCGTGGCCACCAGTGGAGTGGCCGCGTTCGCCTTCAGCGCCGCCTTGGCGATGCGCGCCGACTCGGCGCTGACCGGCGGCTGGGCGTTCGTGCCGCGTGCCGGCTGGACGGCTTCCTGCGGCGCCTTCGCCGACGGCTGGGCGATAGCGATGCCCCCGCCGGCGAGACTGAGCCCGAGGACGGCGAACGTGACCGCCGCCACCTTACGTCGGAAGGATGTACTCATGACAGGTCCCCCTTGTGTGACCGGGTGAATTCGGCCGACCCGCGGGGCGGGACGGATGATTGCCCAAAAATAGGCGTACGACGACGGTTGGGTGGGGGTGAAGCTGCTTCGCCTAACACCCGAGGAGATTGATTTCTCAGCAATCTACATCCCCTCTGAGCTGCTGTTACTACTCAGAGTTGCGTCGTTTAAACCAGATGGAACGTAGCACCGGAAAAAGCGGCCAGTCAATAGTTGATCTCGCTTTTCCAGGGTGTCAACCAACCGTCAGACAATTGTGAAATGTGAGTGCGTCACCATTCACGAAATAGCTTCGCCGAGCCCGGCTAGGATCACCGTCGTGATCATCGACGCTCCGCCCCGGCGCCGGAACGCGCGGCTCGGCACGGTGCTCTGCTGGCTCGCCGCCGCACCCACCGCCCTCTGGGCGGTCGCCCGACTGCTCGGCCTGGACCGGGGGCCGTTGGTGCAGGCGCTCGCCTTCACGCCGTACGTCGCAGGCGGCAGCGTGCTGGTCCTGGCCCTCGCGCTCGCCCTGCGGCGCTGGTGGCCGGCGGCGCTCGCGGCCCTGGCGGCGGTGGCGTTGCTCGGCACCGTCACACCTCGGGCGCTGGCCAGCCCGCAGCCGGCGGCGAGCGGGCCGACCGTGCGGCTCCTCACCGCCAACCTGCTCGCCGGCGCCGGTGACGCGCGAACGCTCGTGGAACTCGTCCGCCGACACCGGGTGGACGTGCTCACCGTGCAGGAGTTCACCCCGGACGCGCAGACCGCTCTGGATCAGCTCGGCCTCGACACGCTGCTGCCGCACCGGCAGCTCAACCCGGAGATCGGCACCGCCGGCTCCGGGCTCTACTCGCGGTGGCCGATCACCGACGGCGGCGCCCGACGCAACCTCAACGGTTGGGGCTTCAACCAGGCGTACGCGACGGTCTCCGTCCCCGGAGGGCCCCCGGTCCGGGTCGAGTCGGCCCACCCCTCGGCGCCGTACGCGCTCAACCAGGTGGGCGCGTGGCGCGCCGACCTGACCGCCCAACCACCGGCCACCCCGGACGGTGGCCTGCGGATCCTCGCCGGAGACTTCAACGCGACCCTCGACCACGGTCCACTGCGGGCCCTGCTACGCACCGGTTACGTCGACGCCGCCGACGCGACGGGGCAGGGCCTGACCGGCACCTGGGGCCCGTACGACGGCGACCTCATCCCACCCGTCACCATCGACCACGTCCTGGTCGACCACCGGATAGCCGTCCGCTCCGTACGGGTGCTGACCCTGCCCGGCAGCGACCACCGCCCCGTCCAAGCCACTCTCACCCTCCCCCAACCCACCCCCTAAACCCCATCCCGCGCTGCCCCCGCCCCCCCCAACCGCACGCCCCACGCCCCACGCCCCACGCCCCACGCCCCACGACCCACGCCGATCAAGGAGTTGTGGTGGGGGCTTTGGGCACCAAAGCCCGGTACGTACACCACCACAACTCCATGATCGCAGGGGCGGCGGTCGGGGCAGGTCGGGGCAGGTCGGGGCGAAGGTAGGCGGGGTCGGGGCGAAGGGCGGCGTGGGGTGGGCGCGGGGGTTAGACGGAGGTGGGGGCTAGGCCGTAGGTGAGGGCGTCTACCAGGGCGTGCCAGCTGGCCTCGACCACGTTGGGGTGGACGCCTACCGTGGTCCAGTCGCGGCCATTGCCGTTCGAGGTTTCCAACAGGACCCGGGTGACCGCGCCGGTGCCGTGGCTGCCCTCCAGGATGCGCACCTTGTAGTCGGCCAGTTCGAAGTCGCGCAGCTGCGGGTAGTGCCGCTCCAGCCCCACCCGCAGCGCCTCGTCGAGGGCGTTGACCGGGCCGTTGCCCTCAGCGGTGGCGATCACCCGTTCCCCACGAACCCGGATCTTGACGGTCGCCTCGGAGACCACCGCGCCGTCCTCGCGGTGCTCGACCAACACCCGGTACGACTCCAGGGTGAACGGGCGGGCCGGGCTGCCCTCCGGCAGCTCGGAGCGGACCAGCAACTCGAAGGACGCATCGGCGGCCTCGAAGGACCAGCCACCCGCCTCCAGTTCCTTGACCCGCTTGGTGACCCGGGTCAGGGCCTCCGGGCTGCCGGCCAGGTCCAGGCCGAGCTCGCGACTCTTCAGCTCGACGCTGGCCCGACCGGCCATCTCGGTGACCAGGATCCGCATGTCGTTGCCCACCACCGCCGGGTCCACGTGGTTGTAGAGCAACGGGTCGACCTTGATCGCGCTCGCGTGCAGCCCGGCCTTGTGGGCGAAGGCGGCGGCCCCGGCGTACGCCTGGTGGGTGTCGGGGGCGATGTTTGCGATCTCGGCGATGGCGTGCGAGACCCGCACCATCTGTGCCAGGCAACCCTCCGGTAGGACGGGCATGCCGAGCTTGAGTTGGAGGTTGGCGACGACCGCGAAGAGGTCGGCGTTGCCGGGGCGCTCGCCGTACCCGTTGGCGGTGCCCTGCACGTGGCGGACGCCCGCTTCCACTGCGGCGATGGTGTTGGCCACCGCGCAGGCGGTGTCGTTCTGGGCGTGCATGCCGAGCAGCCCGGCGTCGATCCCCAGCCGCTCGGTCAGGTCGAGGATCACGGCGGTCACCTGCGACGGCAGCATGCCGCCGTTGGTGTCGCAGAGCACCATCCGCTCGGCGCCGGCGGCGAGCGCGGTCTGCACCACGGCGGCGCCGTACGCGGGGTCGTGCCGGTAGCCGTCGAAGAAGTGTTCGCCGTCGACGAAGACGCGCCGGCCCTCGCGGACGAGGTGGTCGACGGTGTCGTGGATCATCGCCAGGTTCTCTGCGCCGGTGGTGCGCAGGGCGCGTTCGACGTGCCGGGTGTCGGCCTTGGCGACCAGGGCCACCGCCGGGGTCTGCGCGTCCAGCAGGGCCTGCACCTGGGGGTCGTCCGCGACCGGAACGCCGGCCTTACGGGTGGCGCCGAACGCGACGAGTACGGCATGCCGCAGGTCCAACTCGGTGCGGGCGCGGCGGAAGAACTCGGTGTCCTTCGGTACCGCGCCCGGCCAGCCGCCCTCGATGAAGCCGACGCCGAACTCGTCGAGCAGCCGGGCCACGGCCAGCTTGTCGACCACCGAGTAGGTGAGCCCCTCGCGCTGGGCGCCGTCGCGCAATGTGGTGTCGAAGACCTGGAACGTCATCAGGATCCTTTCTCGGAGCAACAAAAAGACCTCCCGCGGGATGCGGGAGGTCTGCGCGCTCGGCAGAGGGGAGAGCCGGCGCGCTAGGTCGCAATAATCAGGGCGGTGCTGGTCACGATGGCCACTCTGCCACCCCTCGCCGGGTTTTGGGAGGATCAATCCATATGGCGGGACAGTTACTGAGGGTTCGTTCAGCCCGCACCACCGCTCGTGATCGGCTTCACAAGCCCCCCAGGCCGCTGATCAGCGGCACCAGCCATGCGGAAGCATCTGGAACGGATCCGAGGACGGCCACCGCGCCGTCGCCAAGGAGGACCTGTGCTCACCGTCAGTGACCGCTTACCTGAGCACAGGCCCACCGCCTGCGTATCGTCGGGCGCCAACAACACGTCCAGGACGATCGACCACATGTCCCACGAGGGCAAGTGGCGTGTGGTCTTCGTCGGGCCGATGGCTCGCACCGCCATCAGCCCGGCGAAGACCGCCGGGGTCTGATCATGGGTCTGGACGCGATCACCGCAGCCCTGCCCGGGTACGCCCGGGACATCGCGCTCAATCTGGGCTCCACCCTCGGCACCACGGCGTTGACCCCGGCGCAGACCTGGGGCACCGCGCTTGCCTGCGCGGTGGCAGCCCGTAACCCGGTGGTGCTGCGCGAGGTCGCGGACGAGGCACTCGGGCACCTCGGGCCGGAGGGTGTCGAGGCCGCCAAGGGCGCCGCCGCGATCATGGCGATGAACAACGTCTACTACCAGGCCAAGCACCTCGTCGGCGACGAGCGGTACGCCTCGATGCCGGCCCGGCTGCGGATGCGGATCATCGCGCGACCGGGCGTGGACAAGTACGACTTCGAACTGTGGTGCTTCGCCGTGTCGGCGATCGCCGGCTGCGCCGTGTGTTTGGAGTTGCACGAGAAGAAGCTGCGCGCCAGCGGTCTCACCCCGGAGCAACTGCACGACGCCCTGCGGATCTCCGCCGTGGTGCACGCCGCGGCGGTCACCCTGGACGCCGAGGCAGCGCTGGCCTGAACGCGGTACGCCCCGGACGGGCCGATGCCGCACCTCGCGGGCGTCGGCCGGATCGCCGCACCTCCCGGGCGTCGGCCGGATCGCCGCACCTCGCGGGCGTCGGCCCCTCGCCGTTTCCGGCCCCCGACGCTCGGGTAGCTCCTAGGGGACATCAGGTGATCGGTGACAGTCAGGAGTGAACGGCATGGACAGGATCGATCCGCACGCCACTCACGCCGGGCCGGACCCACTGCCTGGCGGTGACCAGGGCTCGGTTCCCGGGGGCGCGCCGGCCGGCACGTTCGACCCCTGGCGCTACCGCGACCAGGCCGGCGTGGCCGACGCCGATCTGGTCGGCTACAAGGTCGAGGCCACCGACGGCGGGGTCGGCAAGATCGACAGCGCGAGCCACGAGGTGGGTGGCAGCTACCTCGTCGTGGACACCGGGCCGTGGATCTTCGGCAAGAAGGTGATGCTGCCGGCCGGCACCATCAACCAGGTCGACCACGACCAGCGCACCGTCTCCGTCGACCGGACCCGGGACCAGATCAAGGCCGCCCCGGAGTACGACGAGACGAGCCACAGCGACCCGGCCTACCGGGACCAGTTGGGTGGCTACTACGACGAGACGTACGGCGCGCTGCCACCCGGCACGGCACGGTGACTGTTCGACCCGTCGGCCGGTGGGGCACCGCCCCACCGGCCGTTACCGTGTGAACGTGGACGCCATCGAGGACAATCGCCAGCTCTCGCTCCCCGCCACCTTCAACTTCCGCGACGTCGGCGGCTACGTCGGCCACGACGACCGCTCCGTTCGCCGGGGCCGGCTCTACCGCTCCGACTCACTGCACCGCCTCACCGAACAGGACCGGGACGCGTTCGCCGCGATCGGGATCCGCACCGTCATCGACCTCCGTCGCCCCACCGAGGTGGAGCGGGACGGCCGGGTGCCGGCGTACCAGGGGCTGACCTACCGGAACATCCACCCGGAGCACGACGACTGGACGAAGACGCCGCACGAGGAGGGTGCCAGCCTGGCCCGGTACCTCGCCGACAGGTACGCCGACCTGGCCCAGACCGGCACCGCCGGGCTGGGCGAGGCGGTCGGGCTGATCGCCGACTCCGCAAACGCCCCGGTGGTGGTGCACTGCGTCGCCGGCAAGGACCGCACCGGCATCGTCTGCGCGCTGACCCTCGCCGTGCTCGGCGTGGACGACGCGGACATCACCGCGGACTACGCGTTGAGCACCGCGGCGTCGGCCCGGTACAGCGCCTGGCTGGCCACCGTCATGCCGGAGGCGGTGAATGTGCCGGCGCCGTTCCTGAGTTCCCCCGCCGAGGCGATGCAGATCTTCCTCGACGAGCTGCGCGCCGGGCACGGCTCGGTGGAGGCGTACCTGCGCCATGCCGGCGTGACCGACGAGCAGCTCGCCGCGCTCCGCGACCACCTGCTCGGCGAGCCCGGCACGGCGAAACCCGCCGACGCGTAGGGCCGACCGCGCCGGCCTGTCCGGGTGGACGGGCCGGCGCGGTCACCGGGGTCAGAAGACCCGCTGCACCCAACCGTGCGGGTCGGCAGCCTTGCCCCGCTGGATGTCGACCAACTGCTGACGCAGCGCCATGGTGACCTGACCGGGCTCGCCACCACCGATCAGGAACTCGCCCTCGGGGGAACGGACCCCACCGATCGGGGTGACCACCGCGGCGGTACCGCAGGCGAAGACCTCCCGGAGGCGACCGCTGGCGGCGTCGGCCTGCCAGTCGGCGAAGCTGACCGGTCGCTCCTCGACCCGGTGACCGGCCGCGCCGGCAAGCGCGAGAACGGCGTCCCGGGTGATGCCCGGCAGGATCGTGCCGGTCAGCGGCGGGGTGACCACGGTGCCGTCGTCGTAGACGAAGAACACGTTCATGCCGCCCAGTTCGTCGACGAACCGACGCTCCACCGCGTCCAGGAAGACGACCTGGTCGCAGCCGGCCTCGATGGCCTCCGCCTGGGCCGCCAGCGACGCGGCGTAGTTGCCGCCACACTTGGCGGCGCCGGTGCCACCGGGCGCGGCCCGGGTGTAGTCCGGGGAGACCCAGACGGTGACCGGCTTGACCCCGCCGCTGAAGTACGACCCGGCCGGTGAGGCGATCACCATGTAGAGGTACTCGTTGGCCGGGCGGACGCCGAGGAAGACCTCGCTGGCGAACATGAAGGGCCGCAGGTAGAGGCTGCCGTCCTCGTCGGTGGGGATCCACTCCCGGTCGATCTCGATGAGCTTGTGCAGCGAGTCGACGAACACCTCCGGCGGCAGCACCGGCATCGCCATCCGCTGCGCGGAGGTGGCGAAGCGGGCCGCGTTGGCGTCCGGCCGGAACATCGTCACGCCACCGTCGGCCGTGCGGTACGCCTTGAGCCCTTCGAAGATCTCCTGCGCGTAGTGCAGCACCGCGCTGGCCGGGTCCATCGGGATCGGCCCACGGGCCTCCACCCGGGCGTCGTACCAGCCCTTGCCGTCGGCGTAGCGGACGGTGACCATGTGGTCGGTGAAGACCCGGCCGAAGCCGGGGTTGGTCAGCAGCGCGGCCCGATCGGAGGCGGATACCGGCGCGGCATTCGGACGGATCTCGAAGTCGAGCGTGTCACCACCGCTCATCGCACTGGCCTCCCTGGGGAAAAACGGCATGCGGGACCGCACACCGACATGGCTGTACCAGAAACCTACCCCGAACGGTCGTTAAGCGGGTAGCGGCGGGTGGGCCGGGCGGAGTGCCCGGCCAGGCCGACGTCGGGTCGGTCGCCGAGACGTCAGGCTACGGCGTGGGCGGCGAGCCGGTCGCCGACCTCTTCGGTACGCAGCGTCACACCCGGAACCCGGCTGGCCAGCTCGGCGGCGACCGCCGCGTCGACCCGGGCGGCAGCCTCGCTGTGCCCGAGCTGCTCCAGCAGCAACGCGGCGGAGAGCACCGCGGCGACCGGGTCGGCGACGCCCTGCCCGGCGATGTCCGGCGCCGAGCCGTGCACCGGCTCGAACATCGAGGGGTACGCCCCCTCGGGGTTGATGCAGCCGCTGGCGGCCAGCCCGATCCCTCCGGTGACGGCGGCGGCGATGTCGGTGAGGATGTCGCCGAAGAGGTTGTCGGTGACCACCACGTCGTAGCGCTGCGGCTGGGTGACCAGGAACATGGCCGCCGCGTCGACGTGCTGGTACTCGGTGGCGATGTCCGGGTGCTCGGCGGCGACCGCGTCGAACGTGCGCGCCCACAGCGACCCGGCGTGGGTGAGCACGTTGGTCTTGTGCACGAGGGTGACCTTGCGCCGCTCCCGGCGGCCGGCGCGGGCGAACGCGTCGCGGATCACCCGCTCCACGCCGTGTCGGGTGTTCAGGCTCTCCTCGGTGGCGACCTCGGCCGGGGTGTCCCGGTGCAGGGAACCACCGGCGCCGGCATAGAGCCCCTCGGTGCCCTCGCGCACCACCACGAGGTCGACCTCGCCCGGCTTCACGGCGCTCAGCGGGCCGGCGACCCCGGACCAGAGCCGGGACGGGCGCAGGTTGACGTACTGGTCGAAGGCGAAGCGGAGCTTGAGCAGCAGCCCCCGCTCCAGCACACCCGGCGGGACCGTCGGGTCGCCGACCGCACCGAGCAGGATGGCGTCGTGCCCGGCCAGCTCGGTAAGCACCGAGTCGGGCAGCACCTCGCCGGTGCGGTGCCAGCGGGCGGCACCGAGGTCGTACTCGGTGGCCTGCACGTCGGGCAGCACCGCGTCGAGGACCTTGCGGGCCTGCGCGACCACCTCGGGCCCGATGCCGTCTCCGGCCACCACCGCGATCCGCGCCACGACCGCACTCCTCTGTTCAACGGTTCAGTCCGGGCAACGGTACGTCGCCGTCCCGCCTCCCGGTACGGAGCGTCCATAATTTGGGACGCGCAGATGCACAGCACCCTCTCAGCTGGGACTCATGGGGCGGTCATCTCCGCTGCCTACCGTAGTGCTCGGTGGGTCGCGGGGGCCTGCCGACCAACGGAGTCGCGCGGACGCGACGCCACGTGCGAGGGGGCAGATGCGATGCGCATCGACGAGCAGCCACGGACCCGCTGGCCGGACCCGTCCGCGTTCCGTAACCGCCGGCCGGACCTCCGACTCGGCAGCCGCCGACAGCGGATCGACCCGACCGCCGCCACCGAGGGCCGGATCGCGGTGCAGCACACCGTACGCACCGCGACCGCGGAGTACACCCTGCTGCTCAACGCGCCCGAGTGGCTCGGCCGCCGGGGTGTCGGCGAAGCACTGCGGGACAGCGTCGCCGAGCTGCGCGCCATCGACCTCACCTACAGCCCCCACCGACCGGAGAGCCTGGTCTCCCGGCTACGTCGGGGCGAGATCAGCCCGGACTCGTACCCACCGCTCGCCGACCTGGTGGACCGCTGCGCGGCGATGCGCGCGGCCACCGACGGGTGGTTCGACGCGTGGGCGGTACCCGGCGGCTTCGACCCGGGCGGCCTGCTCGGCGGTTGGGCGGTGGAACGCGCCGCCGAGCGACTCCGGGCCGCCGGCATCCACGACTACGCCGTACTCGCCGGCGCCGACCTCGTCGTCCGGGGCCGCGCGCCGCACGGGGGCCCCTGGCGGGTGGCGGTGCACCACCCGACCGCACCCGAACGCGCGCCGCTGGTGCTGGAGATGACCGCCGGCGCGATCGGCACCTCCGGGGTGACCGGCCGCCAGGGGCATGTGGTGGACCCGCACACCGGCGAGCCGGCAAACCACCTCGTCGCCGCCACCGTCGTGGGCCCCGACCTGACGTTCGCCGACGCCTACGCCACCGCGCTCTACGCGGCCGGCGCCACCGGCCTGACGTGGTTCCGGGGCAACTCCGACTATCGCGCGCTCTTCGCACACCGTCGCTGAGCGGAGCGTCGCCGCGATCGGCCCCCACAGTCTCGGCAACGACCATGGGGGCCGGTCAGCGACGAGTGCGCGTGGCTCGCACAACCGAGGGGTGCGGACCGGTCGGGCCGGACGTCGACCGCGCCACCCGAAGACGGGCCGGCGCCGCGAACTCGGCCAGTGACCGCAGTGCGTACGCTAGCGAATCGACGCAACTCGACGCAAGAGTCTCCACACCGGACCGTCTCGACCGGAGACTGCGGCGATCGTTGGTTGACCGGCGGCGAGGCAGTTTCGACATGGTGAACGGCGGATGGCACGCTATCCGCCGTGAGTTTCGATCTGAGCGTGTGGGCCCTGGAGGACGGGGCGACGCCCGAGGACGTACGGACAGCGGTCAACGGTTGCCGGCAGGGACGGCACGTGGACCGCTACCCCGACCCGCGGGTGGTCAGCTTCTACCGGGCGATCACCGCCTCCTATCCGGACCGTCACCCCGGCCCGAACAGCCCGTGGGCGGTGGCGCCGCTGCACGCGGCCCACGACCACGTCGAGTTGAACCTGCACCCGACCTGCGCGGACCAGGTGCTTTTGGACATCGAGCGGCTGGCCGGCGAGCACGGGCTGATGTTGTTCGACCCGCAGGACGGCTCGGTCTACCCGCCTCCGGCGCGACTGCACGGCTGACCCGACCGGCGGCGCGGCTGCACGGCTGACCCGACCGGCGGCGCGGCACGGACAGGAAATGACGAGGGGCCCGGCGAATCGCCAGGCCCCCACGGTGCGTGGTCGTCTACTACTCGTCGCGCAGGTCGGCGGCGCTGGCCGCCGTCGCGCCGATCGACTCGGCGGCCGACGTGAGCAGGTCGGCGCCGAGCGCCTGGTCGACGGTGAGCGTCATCAGCGTTTCGCCGCCCGCCTCCCGACGAGCCACCTGCATGGCGGCGATGTTGATTCCCGACTCGCCGAGCAGGGTACCGACAGTGCCGACCACGCCGGGCCGGTCGGCGTAGCGCAGGAAGAGCAGGATGCCCTCCGCGCCGATCTCCACGTCGAAGCCGTCCACCTCGGTCAGCTTCAGGATGTCCCGAGCGCCGGAGTGGGTCACCGTGCCGGAGACACTCACCGTCCGACCGTCGGGCAGCGCGCCGCGTACCGTGACCAGGGTCGGCTGCTCGGCCGTCTCGGCCAGGGTGGCGAGGGTGACCTCGACGCCGCGCTCGGCGGCCAGGTGCGGGGCGTTGACGTAGGTGACCTGCTCCTCGACCACGGAGCTGAACAGGCCCTTGGTGGCGGCAAGCTTGAGCACCGACACGTCGTGGCTGACGATCTCGCCGCGGACCTCGACCGTGACGCTCGCGGCGACCCCACCGGCAACCGCGGTGAACGCCCGGCCGAGCTTCTCCGCCAACGGCAGCAGTGGCCGGACGTCCTCGGCGACCACACCGCCGGCCTGCACGTTCACCGCGTCCGGCACGAACTCGCCCTGCAACGCCAACTTCACGCTCTTGGCCACGGCGAGACCGGCCTTGTCCTGCGCCTCGTGGGTGGACGCACCCAGGTGCGGGGTGGCCACCACGTTGTCGAACGCGAACAGCGGCGACGAGGTGCACGGCTCCTTGCTGTACACGTCGACGCCGGCACCGGCGACCCGCCCCTCGGCGATGGCGTCGGCCAGCGCCTGCTCGTCGACGAGCCCACCCCGGGCGGCGTTGACGATGCGGACGCCGGGCTTGACGATCGCCAGCTCCTTCTCGCCGATCAGGCCCACCGTCTCCGGCGTCTTCGGCAGGTGGATGGAGATGAAGTCGCTCTCCCGCAGCAGCTCCTCCAACCCGACCAGGCGGACGCCGAGCTGCGCCGCACGGGCCGGCTGGATGTACGGGTCGTACGCGATCAGCCGGGTGCCGAACGCGGCGATGCGCTGCGCGAACAGCACCCCGATGCGACCGAGCCCGACCACACCGACGGTCTTGCCCTGCACCTCGACGCCCGTGTACTTCGACCGCTTCCACTCCCCCGCCTTGAGGGCGGAGCTGGCGCTCGCGGTGTTGCGGGCGACGGCGAGCAGCAGCGCGACGGCCTGCTCGGCGGCGGAGACGATGTTCGAGGTGGGCGCGTTGACGACCATGACGCCCCGGGCGGTGGCGGCCGGCACCTCGACGTTGTCCAGCCCGACACCCGCCCGGGCGACCACCTTGAGTCGCGGTGCGGCGGCGACCGCCTCGGCGTCGATCTGGGTCGCGCTGCGCACGATGACGGCGTCGGCCTCGGAGAGCGCCGAGAGCAGGGCCGGACGGTCGGTGCCGTCGACGTGACGGACGTCGAAGTCGTGGGCGAGCACCTCGATGGCGGCGGGGGCGAGTTCTTCGGCGATCAGTACGACAGGATTCATCGGTCCTCGTAGAGGTCGTGTTTGCGATCGGCCCGGGCCGCGAGGCGCCGCACTGCGCCCTGCGCTGATCCGTGCCGTGGCCGTCAGGTGCCGGCTGCTGCACCTACAGGCGATCGTAGGGGCCCCGCTCGTCGGCGTGTTCCGGTCTTCGGGGTGAGTGCCCTCACACGGGCGGACATCGAGTGTTCACCCCACGGAAACGCGCCCCTCCCCGCGCCCCTCCGCCCCCCCTCCGCCCCCTCCGCCCTCCTCCCCGCGATCTTGCGCTTCCTGTCGCGACCCAAAGGGCGCACCCTGACAAATCGCCATCCGAAAGTGCGAGATCGACGGGCGTTGGGGCGAGGGCGGGGCGGGGGCAGGGCAGGGCGGGGCGGGGGCGTTGTTGACGGCCCCGGGTTGCGCTGGGGAGAGCGCGACCCGGGGCCGTCGGAGAAGGGAGCGTTGTGTGCGCTGTCAGGCGGTCTCGGTGATCGGGCGGTCGACCCAGCTCATCATGCCGCGCAGCTTCTTGCCGGTCTCCTCGATCGGGTGCGCCGCACCCTCGGCCTGCCACTTGGTGAAGTTGGGCCGGCCGGCCTCGTCCTCGGCGACCCACTCGCGGGCGAACTCGCCGGACTGGATCTCGCCCAGGATCTTGCGCATCTCGTCCTTGACCCGGGAGTCGATGATGCGCGAGCCACGGGACAGGTCGCCGTACTCGGCGGTGTCGGAGATGCTGTAGCGCATCTTCGCGATGCCGCCCTCGTACATGAGGTCGACGATCAGCTTCAGCTCGTGCAGGCACTCGAAGTAGGCGACCTCCGGGGCGTAGCCCGCCTCGGTGAGCACCTCGAACCCGGTCTGCACCAGCGCCGAGGCACCGCCGCAGAGCACCGCCTGCTCGCCGAAGAGGTCGGTCTCGGTCTCCTCGGTGAAGGTGGTCTTGATCGCGCCGGCCCGGGTGCCGCCGATCCCCTTGGCGTACGCGAGGGCGAGCGCGAGCGCGTTGCCGCTGGCGTCCTGCTCGACGGCGACGAGGCAGGGCACGCCCTTGCCGTCGCTGTACTGGCGGCGGACCAGGTGGCCGGGGCCCTTGGGCGCGACCATCGCCACGTCCACCTCGGCCGGCGGCTTGATCAGGCCGTACCGGATGTTGAAGCCGTGGCCGAAGAAGAGCGCCTTACCCGCGGTGAGGTTCGGCTCGATCG
Organism: Micromonospora sp. NPDC048835; assembly: GCF_040649995.1. Classification (NCBI taxonomy): domain Bacteria; kingdom Bacillati; phylum Actinomycetota; class Actinomycetes; order Micromonosporales; family Micromonosporaceae; genus Micromonospora; species Micromonospora sp. NPDC048835. The sequence continues at coordinate 22,646 of NZ_JBEZGM010000010.1, forward strand.
ACTCGGTGTAGAGCTTGCGCTGGGCGGTGTCCGGCGCGAGCACCATGATCACGTCGGCCTCGGCGGCGGCCTGCGCCGGCGTGAGCACCCGCAGGCCCTGCTCCTCGGCCTTCGGACGGCTCTTCGAGCCCTCCGGCAGACCGATCACCACGTCGACGCCCGAGTCACGCAGCGACAACGCGTGGGCGTGACCCTGGCTGCCGTAGCCGATCACCGCGACCTTCCGGGCCTGGATCAGGCCGAGGTCGGCGTTGTCGTCGTAGTACACCTCAACGCTCATGAGAACTTCCCTTTCGTACGACGGCCGGGACGGCCCGTCGTGGTCTGTGCGGATGGATTCGCCGGGCGGCCCGCCGGGGCCGACCGGCGGCGGGTCAGGCAGCCCTCAGTGCGGGACCGGCGGTGATCGAACGCGAACCGCGCCCGATGGCCACCAGTCCGGACTGGACCATTTCCTTGATACCGAAGGCCTCGAGGTCGCGCAGGAGCGCGTCGAGCTTGTCCGGGGTGCCGGTGGCCTCGATGGTCAGCGTGTCCGGTGCGACGTCGACCACCCGGGCGCGGAACAGGTTGACCGTCTCCAGCACCTGCGACCGCGCGGAGCGGTCGGCGCGAACCTTCACCAGCAGCAACTCCCGGGCGACCGAGACCTGCGGGTCCAGCTCAACGATCTTGAGCACGTTGACGAGCTTGTTCAGTTGCTTGGTGACCTGCTCCAGCGGGGACGACTCCGCGTTGACCACGATGGTGATCCGGGAGACGTCCGGATTCTCGGTCTCGCCCACCGCGAGGCTGTCGATGTTGAACCCGCGCCGGGAGAACAGGCCGGAGACCCGGGCGAGCACACCGGGCTTGTTCTCCACGAGCACGGACAGGGTGTGCATGGTCATCAAATATCATCCTCGTCGAAGACCGGACGGACGTCACGGGCGAACATGATCTCGTCGTTGCTGGTGCCGGCGGCGACCATCGGCCAGACCATCGCGTCCTTGCCGACCACGAAGTCGATCACCACGGGCGCGTCGTTGATCTCCATGGCGGCGGCGATGGTCTTGTCCACGTCGGCCGCGTTCTCGCAGCGCAGCCCGATGCAGCCCAGCGCCTCGGCAAGCTTCACGAAGTCGGGAATCCGGTGCTTGTGGGTGCCCAGCTCGGTGTTGGAGTAGCGCTCGTTGTAGAAGAGCGTCTGCCACTGCCGGACCATGCCGAGATTGCCGTTGTTGATGACGGCGATCTTGACCGGGATGCCCTCCAACGCGCAGGTGGCCAACTCCTGGTTGGTCATCTGGAAGCAGCCGTCGCCGTCCACCGCCCAGACCACCGTGTCCGGCTTGCCGACCTTGGCGCCCATCGCCGCCGGCACCGCGTAACCCATCGTGCCGAGGCCGCCGGAGTTCAGCCAGGTGTTCGGCTTCTCGTACGAGATGAACTGCGACGCCCACATCTGGTGCTGCCCCACGCCGGCCACGAAGATCGCGTCGGAGCCGACGATCTCGCCCAACCGCTTGATCACGTACTGCGGGGAGAGGGTCCCGTCGGCCGGCTCGTCGTAGCCCAGCGGGTAGCGGTTGCGCAGGTCGTCGAGCTGCGTCCACCAGTCACCGAGGTCGGCGGTACGACCGGCCGACCGTTCCACGGTGACCGCGGCGATCAGCTCGTCGATGACGTGCTTGGCGTCGCCGACGATCGGCACGTCGACGTGGCGGTTCTTGCCGATCTCGGCGGGGTCGATGTCCGCGTGGACGACTGCCGCGTCCGGGGCGAACGAGTCGAGTTTGCCGGTGACCCGGTCGTCGAAGCGCGCGCCGAGCGCGACGATCAGATCCGCCTTCTGCAGGCCGTAGACCGCGGCGACGGTGCCGTGCATGCCGGGCATCCCCAGGTGCTGCTGGTGCGAGTCGGGGAACGCCCCGAGCGCCATCAACGTGGTGACGACCGGGATGCCGGTCAGCTCGGCCAGCCGGCGCAGCCCGTCGGTGGCACCGGCCTTGAGCACCCCGCCACCGACGTAGAGCACGGGCCGCCTGGCGCCGGCCATCAGCCGCGCCGCCTCCCGGATCTGCTTGCCGTGCGGGTGCAGGGTCGGCCGGTAGCCGGGCAGGTCCAGGGTGGGCGGCCAGGAGAAGGTGGTCGGCGCCTGGAGCACGTCCTTCGGGATGTCGACGAGCACCGGGCCGGGTCGCCCGCTGCTGGCCAGGTGGAACGCCTCGGCCAGCACCCGGGGGATCTCCTCGGCGTTCTGGACCAGGAAGTTGTGCTTGGTGATCGGCAGGGTGATGCCCTGGATGTCCGCCTCCTGGAAGGCGTCCGTGCCGATCGACGGGCGGGCCACCTGACCGGTGATCGCGACCATCGCCACCGAGTCCATGTACGCGTCGGCGATCGGGGTGACCAGGTTCGTCGCGCCCGGGCCGGAGGTGGCGATGCAGACGCCGACCTTCCCGGTCGCCTGCGCGTAGCCGGTCGCCGCGTGCCCCGCGCCCTGCTCGTGCCGCACCAGGATGTGCCGGACCTTCGAGTCGTAGAGCGGGTCGTACGCCGGCAGGATCGCGCCGCCCGGGATGCCGAAGACGACGTCGACGTCGAGCGCCTCGAGGGACCGCACGAGTGAGCCGGCCCCGGAGACCTGGGTTGCGGCGGTGGGCCGTACCGCCGGGGCGGCCGGGGTGGTCGGGCGCGCGGCGGCCTGGTCGACGTCGGTCGGGTCGGCGGCCGCGCGGGCCCGGCGGGCGGTGTGGGCGAGGGTCTCGGGCGTGGGTCTCGTCATGACGGTTCTGGCCTTCGGCTGGAGTGGCTGGTGGCTAGTCAAGCGATGCGACGCGGGCGGGGCCCGCTTCGCCAGGTTCCGATGGCAATAAAAACGGCCCTCGTGCAGATGCACGGGGCCAGCGCACTCTCGATGAGGGAGAGTGCGCTCAGGTAAGTACTCGCAGCGACCGGTACGACGACATGCGGCTAAGCCTGACGCATCTCACGCGATGAGTCAACTGATCCCACATGTTGGTTGACGGAGGCCGGCGCGTCGGCCGGCGACGCGCCATCGACAGGCGGGTTGAGCTGCCCGGACCCGCCCTGAGGGCGACGTGGCGCGGGCACCGGAGCGGGACGCGCACCAGGCGACGTGGCGGCCTCCAGCATCGCCTCCAGGTGCTCGGCGGGCACCCCCCAGCCGAACAGCGCGCCCTGGCCGAACCGGCAACCGGCGGCCACCACCGCGGCCAACTCGGTCGGGTTCGTCACCCCCTCGGCGATCACCTCCAGCCCCAACTGGTGGCCCAGCCGCATCACGATGTCGACCATCGGGGCGAACGCGGGCCCGTCCTGGCCGACCGGGCGGACCGGTTCGTGTTCGGCGACCAGACTGTGGTCGATCTTGAGGATGTCGATCGGCAGTCGGCGCAGTTGCCCCAGCGAGGAGTAGCCGGCTCCGAAGTCGTCGAGGGCGATCCGCACGCCGGTCAACCGCAGCGCGGTGAGCCGCCGGATCAGCTCGTCCAGGTCGGTGGCGACCGCGTGCTCGGTGACCTCCAGCACCAACCGCTGCGGCGGCACGTGGTGGGCGCGCAGCGCCTCGGCGACCTGGACCACGTAGGCCGGGGCGTGCAGCTCGCGCGGGGAGACGTTCACCGACACCCAGACGTCGTGCCCGTCCGCGAGCCACCGGGAGAGCTGGTAGCAGGCCTGGTGCAGCACCCACGCGCCGAGCGGGGCGATCATGCCGCACTCCTCGGCAAGCGGGATGAACTCGTCCGGACGGACGTTGCCCAGCTCAGGATGGTGCCAGCGGAGCAGCGCCTCGGCGCCGACCGGCCGCACCGACGGCAGCGACGCCACCGGCTGGAACGCCAACCGCAGCTCGTCGCGGTCGATCGCCCCGCGCAGCTCGTGCTCCACCGTCGTGCGTCGGCGCAGCAGTTGGTCGTACGCGGCGTCGTACCGCTCGATCCGGTTCTTGCCCCGCTGCTTGGCGTAGCGCAACGCCAGGTCGGCGTGGCGCAGCAGCAGCTCCACGTCCGGCTCGTCGGCCCAGTCGGCCACCCCGATGCTCACCGACAGGAAGACGGGGCCCTCGGGCTGGTCGTACGGCCGGTTGATGACCCCGAGGAGCCGCTCGGCGACCCGGTCCGCCTCGACCGGCCGGCCCTGCATGAGAACGGCGAACTCGTCGCCCCCCAGCCGGGCGGCCACGTCCCCGGGGCGCAGGTTGCCGCGCAGCCGGCGACCCACCTCGGCCAGCACGGCGTCGCCCACGTCGTGGCCCCGCATGTCGTTGACGTTCTTGAAACCGTCCAGGTCGAGGCCGAGGAGCACGCACGGAATGCGGTCCGCGGCGTTACGGTGCAGCGCGCGGAGCAGCCCGCGCCGGTTGGCCAACGACGTCAGCGGGTCGGTGTGCGCCAGCTCACGGAAGTGCGCCTCCCGCTCGGCCAGGCGGCCCGCGTACCCCCGGACGTCGCGCAGGGTGAGGTACTGCCGGGCCACCAGGGCGAAACCCTCCACGCTGCCGGCCACGATGCCCGCCGCGGTGAACCGGCCGTCCTGGGCGAGGTGGTACATCGCCGAGGCGGCCATCGCCAACATCGGGGCGACCGCGTACTCGCCGTCGCTGCCGACCAGGTCCAGGTCGATCTGCCCCGGTCGGTCGGCCCGGTACACGGTGAGCGCGACGGTCAGCAGGCCGGCGGCGAGCACCGCCCCGCCGCTCAGTGCCATGGTCGGCCCGGCCTGGCAGAGGCCCGCGCTGAGACCCAGCCCGCCGCAGGTGACCGCGCTGATGCCGGCGCCCAGCGTGGCGAGCCGTCGACGGGGCGCGGCGGCCCGGAAGACGACGATCACGACGAGCCCGGCACCGAGCGCGGCGCTCACCGTGGCGAGCAGGATCGCCGGGCAGGCCATCGGGGTGGCGGCACCGAGCAACCGGGTGGGCTCGGAGAAGAGCACCCAACCGACGAACCACAGGGCCGCCGCCATGACCAGCCCGTCCAGGGCGAGTCGGGCCGTGCCGGCCGCGGTGGCGGCCACCCCGGGCAGCCGGAGCAGACCGGCCGCGAAGGCCAACCCGCTCACCGCCGCGCCGATCGCCACCGTTGTCGCCCAACCGGTGCGCTGCCCCTGCTCGTGCGCCCAGTGGTCGTTCGCGCTGAGCACGGCGACCAGCCCGCCCAGGAGGCTGAGCAGGGCACCCCCGGCGGCCGCCGCGAGCAGCAGGTGCGCTGGTCGACGCGGCCCCGTCCGCCGCCGGGCGACGACGGTCAGCAGCGCGGCGGCCACCGCGGCGACGAGCCCGCTGAGCGCCGCGACAGCGACCATGGCCGGTGGAAAATGCACGCCTCCAAGAGTGCCGGATGGGCGCACGTCATGGGGGGCTGGGTGTGCATCTGTTGGGACACGGCAGATACGGGGGTGGGCCGGCGCGTCGACGGTGTCATGCTGGTATGCATGCCTGAGCTGCGGTCGAGGACTTCCACACACGGTCGGACGATGGCCGGCGCCCGGGCCCTCTGGCGGGCCACCGGGATGACCGACGACGATTTCGGCAAGCCGATCGTCGCCATCGCCAACAGTTTCACCCAGTTCGTGCCTGGTCACGTACACCTCAAGGACATGGGTGGCCTGGTCGCCGACGCGGTCGCCGAGGCCGGCGGGGTGGGCCGGGAGTTCAACACCATCGCGGTCGACGACGGCATCGCGATGGGCCACGGCGGCATGCTCTACTCGCTGCCCAGCCGTGAGCTGATCGCCGACGCGGTCGAATACATGGTCAACGCGCACTGCGCGGACGCCCTCGTCTGCATCTCCAACTGCGACAAGATCACGCCCGGGATGCTGCTGGCCGCGTTGCGGCTCAACATCCCGACGGTCTTCGTCTCCGGCGGCCCGATGGAGGCCGGCAAGACGATGGCGATCGAGGGCGTCGTGCACAGCAAGATCGACCTGATCGACGCGATGATCGCCTCCTCGAACGAGGCGGTCACCGACGAGCAGCTCGGCGAGATCGAGCGCTCCGCCTGTCCGACCTGCGGCTCCTGCTCCGGCATGTTCACCGCCAACTCGATGAACTGCCTCACCGAGGCGATCGGGCTCGCGCTGCCCGGCAACGGTTCGACGCTTGCCACCCACGCCGCCCGCCGGTCGCTCTTCGTCGAGGCCGGGCGGACCATCGTGGAGATCTCCAAGCGGTGGTACGACGGTGACGACGACTCGGTGCTGCCGCGTACGGTCGCCTCCAAGGCCGCCTTCGAGAACGCGGTCGCCCTGGACGTGGCGATGGGCGGTTCCACCAACACGGTGCTGCACCTGCTCGCCGCCGCCCGCGAGGCGGAGATGGACTTCGGCGTCGCCGACATCGACGCGATCTCCCGGCGGGTGCCGTGCCTGGCCAAGGTCGCACCGAACTCGCCGAACTACCACATGGAGGACGTGCACCGGGCCGGTGGCATCCCGGCGATCCTCGGTGAACTGGACCGGGCCGGGCAGCTCAACCGGGACGTGCACGCCGTGCACTCCCCCTCCCTCGCGCAGTGGCTGACCGACTGGGACGTGCGCGGCGGCTCCCCCACCCCGACGGCCGTCGAGCTGTTCCACGCGGCACCCGGCGGGGTGCGTACCGTCGAGCCGTTCTCCACCACCAACCGGTGGTCGTCGCTGGACACCGACGCGGCCGGCGGCTGCATCCGGGACCGCGAACACGCCTACTCCGCCGACGGCGGGCTGGCCATCCTGCACGGCAACCTGGCTCCCGAGGGCAGCGTGGTGAAGACCGCAGGCGTGCCTGACGACTGCCTGACCTTCCGCGGTCCGGCGAAGGTCTACGAGTCGCAGGACGACGCGGTGACCGCGATCCTCGCCAAGCAGGTCGTCGCCGGGGACGTGGTGGTCATCCGGTACGAGGGCCCCAAGGGCGGCCCCGGCATGCAGGAGATGCTCTACCCCACCTCGTTCCTGAAGGGGCGCGGGCTGGGTCGCTCCTGTGCGCTGCTCACCGACGGGCGTTTCTCCGGTGGCACCTCCGGGCTCTCCATCGGGCACGTCTCCCCCGAGGCGGCCTCGGGCGGGATGATCGCCCTGGTCCGCGACGGCGACGAGATCGTCATCGACATCCCGAGCCGGTCGATCGAGCTGAACGTGCCCGCCGAGGAGTTGGAGGCGCGCCGGGTCGCCGAGGAGAAGCGCGACAAGCCGTACACCCCGACCGACCGGCAGCGTCAGGTGTCGGCGGCGCTGCGCGCGTACGCCTCGATGGCCACCTCGGCCAGCGACGGCGCCTACCGCCGCGTCCCGGAGTGACCCTCCGGGCCTGACCGTCCGCCAGGTGCAACAGGTCCTGCTCGGGGTCGGCGACGTCACGCTGCCCCGAGCAGGGCATCGGCATCGGCGCTGTCGGGTCGGTTGGGGCGCCCTGGCGACGGCGTCGGTCAGGCACTCGACGGGCCAGGCGATCGCAGCGGCAGCGCTCGGCAGCTTTGGGCGAGCAACCACCGCCATCGGTGGGTGTCCGCACCTCAGCACTCCGTCCCCGGGCACCCCACGTGCCGAAACGCAACAACTTCCCTGTTGTTGCTGCCTGCGACGCGCGTGAAGCAGCAATAACCCTGATGTTGCGCGGATTTTCCCGACGGAGGGCCCAACATGTCCCGCCGACGCAGGCTTGGGTGGCCTTCTCGTGGTTTACTCGCAGGAACGCGCTTGTAACCGCCACCAGGCAGGGCCTGACGACCAATGTTGCTGAGTTTCCGCTTCGCCAACCATCGCTCGTTCCGCGACGAGCATCAGCTCAACCTGACCCCCGTCTACAGCGATGCCATCCAGACTGACGAATCGGCACCGAACGCGCTGCAGGTCGTCGGCGTCTTCGGGGCCAACGCTTCCGGCAAGTCGAATTGCCTCGGCGCCTTGGCGTCCATGCGGGAGATGGTCGTGGAGTCGGACCGGGCGGTCGAACCGGGCGTGGGCTTGTCCCGGGAGCCGTTCCGGCTGGATCCGGAGAGCAGTTCGCAACCCTCCCGCTACGTGGTGGACCTTGCGCTCGCGGGAGTCAGGCACACCTACGGCTTCCAGATCGACGACGACGGGGTGCGGGAGGAATGGCTCTACCACTATCCGTTGGGGCGTCGGCGGCGCGTGTTCGAGCGCGACGGCGATGTCTTCGCATGGGGTGAGGAGTCCGGGCGGCGTAGCGATCTGGAGCAGATTGCCGGGATCACCGCACCAACAGCTCTGTTTCTCAGCACGGTCGCCCGCTTCGGTCACAGCCGCCCCGATCCCGATCCAACCAACCCGCAGCCACTGCACGACACCTATCGGTGGTTCCTACTGACGGGCCAACGTGCCGATCCCGGTGCATGGCTGACCGCCCTCGACGGCGGCGGCGGGTTCGACACCGTAGAGGGTCGCCGGCTGGTCGTCGGTCTTCTACAGGCCGCCGACGTGGGGATCGTCGACATGGTCGTCTCCTTCGGGCCGGACGACGAAGGGTCTGCGTGGTTGGAGTCGCCTGCCCGAGGGATGCGCGATCGGGTGCGGAGGGCCGCAGCGCGGGCGCTGCATCCGCCACGCGTCCAGTTCGCCCACCAGGGCCCGCACGGCACCGCGATGCTCGGCTTGCAGGACCAGTCGACCGGAACCCAGCGACTATTGACGCTGGGCCTGCAGACTGCTGCGATGCTGCGCTCAGGCGCATCAATGCTGATCGACGAGATCGACGCCAGTCTGCACCCGATCCTGACCGCCAAACTCATCAGCCTGTTCCGTAGCCCTGAGGCGAACCCCCTGGGCAGTCAGCTCATCTTCACCAGCCACGATGCCGCACTGCTGGGCACGCTGGACGCGGAGGAAATCTTGCGGCGCGACGAGATCTGGTTCGTGGAGAAGGACGACGAGGGTGCCTCTTCGCTGTTTCCGCTGACCGACTTCAAGCCGCGCAAGGAGGGCGAGAATCGCCAGCGGCGATACCTGAATGGCAACTACGGAGCGGTTCCGGACCTTTCGACGTACCTGTTCGAGCAGGCTCTTGCGGCACGAGGACCGGTCGATGGCGAAGCGACAGATTGACCCGCAGCAGCGCAACGGTCGGACGAGAATCGGCACGACCCGTGAAACCGACCTTCGTCGCAGGGTCTCCGTCAGGGAGCAGCGACAGACCATCCTCGCAGTCACCAACGGTGAAGCGACTGAACGGGTCTATCTCGAAGGGCTCCGGCGCGAGCCGTGGCTGGTGCACCGCCTCGTCGTGGCGGTCGAGAAAGGCTCACCCATCGACGCAGTGCGAGGCGCGGCTCGACGGCGTGACGCCAACGACTTCGATCATGCGTACGTCGTCTGCGACGTCGACCACTACCCACCAGAGCTTTCCGAGCGAGAAGCGCAACGACATGCCGTAACTCTGCTCTGGTCGAAACCCTGCTTCGAAGTCTGGCTCATCCTGCACCTGGACTCGTGCACACGTTAACTGGACGACGCCGAGAGGACGGGTGCCCTGCTTCGCAAGTACCTCCCGCACTGGAACAAGAGCAGGCCCGACTTCACCGACTTCCGCAACGGCATCGAGGCCGCCATCGTACGGGCGCAGACGCTGCCCCCTCCGCCTGCGGCAAACCCGTCCACCGCGGTGTGGCGACTGGCGCTGGCTCTTCGCTGACAGCGGCAGCGCTCGGGGCGAAAGCGGTGTCCCCGCATGGACCACGTGGGCTAGCGTGTCGTCGGTCTACTGGGGATCGCCCCAGATTCCTACGGGGGAGGGCATGCACGTGTCTCTTTGGAAGAAGCCCGCGCTGGCGGCGGTCGCGGTGGTCACCGCGTTCGCGGTCTCCGCCTGCGGTGTGACGTCCGGCGCGTCCGAGGCGCCGAAGCAGGCGAACGCCCTGGAACTGCTGGCCAGTGACCTGAAGGGGTCGTTGCAGAAGGCAGTCGAGGTTACCGACGAGACCGACTCGGTGACCGTGACGATGACGGGCACGATGGGTGGCCAGAAGGTCTCGATGCAGGGCTTCCTGGACCTGGGCGACCCGGCCAGGGCAGAGATGAAGATGACGAACGCGGATGGCACCACGGCCGTGGTTCGAATGATCGACGCGGTGTTCTACGTCGAGATGCCGGCGGAGAAGCGCGCGGGCCTGGGCGGGAAGCGCTGGATGAAGATGGACCTGTCCGGTCTGAGCGAGACGGCGGGCACGAGCTTCAGCAAGCAGTTCGAGGACGCCGACCCGGTCAAGCAGGTCAAGACGCTGCTCGCCCTCGAAGGCACGACTGTGGTGGGGCAGGAGACGGTGAACGGGGTGCCGACGGTCCACTACACCGTCACCACTCCCGTGGCGACCTACCTCAAGCAGATCGACGCCATGCGCCGTGAGTCCACCGAGGAGACGCTCGCCGCGCAGGGTGTCAAGGAACTGACGATCGACCTGTGGGTCGACGAGCAGTACCGACCGCGTCGGGCCGGCCTGTTGATGGGCAAGATGGGCGACCTGGTGATCGACTACACCGACTACGGCAAGGCGGTGACCATCGAGACGCCGCCGGCTGCGGAGACCGCCGACTTCGCCGAGATGCTCAAGGGTCTACAGGGCCTGACCACGACCTGACCAGTCATAACGGCACTGCCCGGCAGGCGCGGAGACGTGCCGGCCGGGCAGCGCCATTTCCGCCCGATCATCGCGCCACGCTGGCAGCCGATCCCAGGTCAGCCGAGTTCGCGCAGGTCGAGGGCTTCGGCGAGGAGGCGTACGCCGTCCTCGTCGTGACGGTGCACGGTGCAACCGGCGGGGGTGAAGCGCACGGTGACCACCTGCCCGGCGTGCCGGGCAGCCAGGCGCAGCAGTTCCGGCTCGGGGTCGGCGACGTCGCGCGGTCGCGAACGGGGCACCGGGATCGGCGCTGTCGGGTCGGTCGGGGCGGCCGCGGCGACGGCGTCGGTCAGGCACTCGACGCACCAGGCGAGAGCGGCGGCCAGGCTCGGTCGGTGGGGAGAGTCGTCGGGGCGGACGGGTGCGGCGAGCGGCTTCACCTGCACCGACCAGCGCACTCCGTCGGTGCGCAACGGGTCACCCGCGTGGCGCCGCAGGTCACACACGGCCACCACGAGCGCCAGGTCGAGGCCGAGGGTGAGTCGCAGCAGCTCTGGCAACGGCGGCGCGTCGGGACGTGCCGCAACCACGATCAGGCGGCCGGCCGCCGTACCCCGACCAGCCTGGCGTACGTATTCCCGCACCGGGTCGGCCCTGGCCCAGGGCAGGGTGACGTACCCGTCGCGTAGGTCCCGATCGATTTCCTGCCCGCCGTCGGCGTCGGCGAGGTCTTCGGGTCGCGCACCGAGAAGGGCGGCCCAGGATCCGAGCCGGTAACGGTCCGGAAGCTGCACGACGGGTTTGCCGCCCGGTTGGGTGGCGACCAGCGGGGCGACCTCCGGTGTGCTGGCGTCCCAGGCCAGGTGCACCACGCGGTGCCGCAGATCGGTGACGGTGACCAACGCGGTCTGGTGCAGACGGTGGTTGCCGCAGCAGGTGAAGCAGGGCAGTGCGGACGGACGCAGGCCGGCCCCGTAGCAGTGTGGGCATTCGGGCTCGGCGGGGCGACCGCCGAGCCGGCAGTCGCAGGTACACAGCCGGCTGGGTGGTCGACAGTCCGGGCAGGGCAGCCCGGCGACGGGTTCACCCAGCCAGGGCGGGTCGGGTGGTGCGTAGCCGCGGGTCACCGGCACATCCACGCGGCGAAGCACCTGACCTGTGGGTTGCTCCGCGAAGGTCTCCACCGGCTCGCCGGGGCGAAGGGTGGTGTGCCACCAGCGGCCGTCCCGCCAGAGGGCTTGCGCGCCAGGCAGTTCGTCGCCGTTGGTCGCGTCGACGCAGTCGGCGAGGACGCGGCGTTCAAGCTGGTCGACGTCCACGGCCGGGGCGACAGGTGGGCGCGGCGCGTCGGGGTGCAGCAGCCGGGCCGGCGCGGTGCGGCCGCGCTCGGCGAGGCCGGTGAGCGCTGCGGTCGCGGAGGTGGAAGCCAGCACCTCCGGCAGGTCCCGATACCAGCCGGGCAACCCGGACGGCACCGGGGAGCCGGGCACCTCGTACCGGACGGCCCACCCGAACCCCGCGCCGTGCCGGCGGGCCTCGACGACCAGGTCGAGCAGGAGCAGGTCGGCCAACGCGCAGAGCCGAGTCAGCCGGGCGGCCGGGTCGACGGTGGGCGCGGCCGTGGATCGGCCCAGCACCAGCCGCCAGGCGACGTGGTCGGCTCGCAGGAGGGCGTGCGCCTCCAACTCGTGCCGTTGCGTCGCTGGCAGGTCTGGTCGCCACTGCTCGGCCAGCCACAGCGACGGCGTGTCGGAGTCGGCCACGACCGCGCCCACGATGGCGGCGAGTTCGCGTACCCGGGGAACGAGGTCGACCACCCAGCGGCCCGCCGGGTCGCGGTGGGGGTCGAGGCCGCCGGGCACGACCTGGTGGGACGCGACCGCGCCGGTGTCCAGGTTGGCGACGGAGACCACGAGCTGCGCCCGCCGCCGGCCGCGCCGGCCGCAGCGATAACAGGGGTACGCGACGCGGCCCGCGCCGCGACACTGCTCGCAGTTCCGGTACGCCTCCCGAGGCGGCCCGAGCACGTCGGCGTCGGCGAGGAACCGGTCGCCGTAGGTGGTGCACCGACACGGTTCCAGCGTGAAGGTCATCCCGTCGCAGTCGGGGCAGACGACGACGGGTGCGGCGGTCACCGACACCGCCGGGACGCGCAGTCACCGTCGTGCTCCATTCGCCGCACGCACCGCCGGCCGCCGTCGAGCGGCAGGTCGCAGAACACCCGGTGGCGTACGCCCTGCGCGTCCTCGGCGGACACCGTGGTTTCTCCAGCGTCCACTTCGGTGAGGAAGCTCAGGGAGCGGGCCAGGGTGCCGGCGAACTGTTTGGCGGCCGGCAGGTCGGCGGCGGTGAACGGCAGGTGCGCCACCCAGCGGGCGCTCACCGGTGGGCTGCCAGATCCTCGCGGGCCCGCCGCGACTGCCAGCACCTCAACGCATCCTTGATCCGCTCGGTCTCCCTCCGGCTGCTGCCCAACGCCGCGTACACCTCGGCCAGGTCATGAGCGACGCGGTCGAGGAACTCGGCGACCTCCACCGCGTCCACGCCACGGCGGCCACGTCGGGTGAAGCTGCGGTCGCGGACCTGCCAGGGCTTCAGAGGTACGTAGTTGGCCGCCCGGTAGCACGCCGGCCGGGGTGGCTCGGCCCGGAAATGACGGAGAAACGCGCGCACGAAGCAGCACCACCCTTCCTCGTAATTGTTCGATGCTCGCCGGCGTGGGAATTGCGCGCGCCCACCGGCGTTGTCGGACCAATCTTGTAAGGTCGTAAGCACCATCGCAATAAATGTCGACTCACACTGTTCTGCTGTTTGTGCGCACCATTCCCCTGTTGCAGAACGGCTGTCGGGATGTTGCAAAACTCAACAGGAAGGAGAGCCGGGTGGCCGATGACATGGGCTCGACGGTGCCCCGACGCCAGCTCGGCAGGGCGCTACGTGACCTGCGCACCGAGGCGGGGGCGACCCTCGACGCGGTCGCCGAAGCGCTGGAGTGCAGCCGCCAGAAGGTGTGGCGGATCGAGAGCGGGCTCGGCTCGGTGCGCGGCGTCGACGTGCGAGCGATGTGCGAGCTGTACGGGGCGACGGGCGAGCTGACTCGGGCGTTGATCTCCCTGGCCGGCGAGACGAAAGCGAAGGGGTGGTGGCACGCGTACGGCGATGCCGTCCCCGAATGGTTCGAGCTGTACGTCGGCCTCGAATCCGCCGCCTCGAAGCTCCGCTTCTACAAGAACAGTCTCGTGCCCGGCATCCTTCAGAGCCGCGACTATGCCCGGGGCATCTACCGCATCGACCAGCCCGACATGAGCGACGATGACCGGGAGCGCGCGGTCGAGCTTCGCCTGCAACGGCAGTCCCTGCTGACCCGTCGTCTGCCACGGGCTCCACAGGTGCAGGTGGTGCTCTGCGAATCGGTGCTCCTCCGGCCGGTCGGCAGCCCCGAAACCATGGCGGATCAACTGAACCACCTGCTGGCGATGGCCAAGCTGCCGAACATATCGCTTCGAATCTTGCCGCTCGCCGCTGGTCCTCACTATGGCGCGGTGGGGGGCGAGTTCGTTCTACTGAGCTTTCCGCTCGGCAACCGAAGCACCCCTGAGCCATCTGTCGTCTACAGCGAATCGTGGACGGGCTCGTTGTACCTCGACCGACCCGCCGAGTTCGCCGCCTACGAGAAGGTCTGGTCAGGGCTGCTTGATCGCAGTCTCGATGAGGAACAATCGAGGCAACTGATCAACAAGATCATCGGGGAGGTTCACCATGGCTGATCTGACCGGCGCCCGCTGGCGCAAGAGCACCCGCAGTGGCGGCAACGGCGGTGAGTGCGTCGAGGTCGCCGACAACCTGCCCGACGTCGTCGCTGTACGCGACAGCAAGGACCCGGAGGGCCCGGCTCTCACCTTTTCCCCCACCGCCTGGGCAAACTTTCTCAGCACCACCCACAATTCCCGCTGACGGTCCGGTGGGTGTCGCAGGCCGCCTGGGACGCCCACCCGTCGCAGGACTGCACGCGACCCTCATCTCCGATAGTGTCCGTCCGACCACGCAAACGTGAACTCGTTAGCGCGATCATCAGACGGAGGGCGGCATGGCCAGCATTGAGGAAGTCAAGGCGGCGTTGATGCAGGCCGCCGAGCAGGGCAACTCGACGATCAGCCAGATCCGGGCCGCCGCTGACAATACCGAGCAGATGCTGACGCGGCTGCGCGCCATCTCCGCCGGCACCGGCCACCCGACGATCGCCGAAGCCATCGCCCGCGGCGAACAGAGCAAGCAGCGCCTGGCCGAAGCCATGGCCCTGGTGCAGGGCAGCTCGGAGGCGGCACGCCGCTACATCAGCGTCCTCGGCTGAGCATCGGCCGCAGCGATGAGCGTTGGCGAGGTCAAAACGTCCCTTCGCGCGGCCATTGAAGCTGCCCGTCAGGGACGTCGGGTGTTCGACCAGGCCGCTTCCGACGCCGAGGGGGCGACCCGGATGGCGAACGCCGTCCTGCAGGGCAGCCGGAACGAGGATGTAACAGAAGCCCGGCAGGCGCTTGCCGCAGCCGGGGCAGAGGTCGAACCGACCCGCCGCCGCTTTGACAACACCGCCAAACACGCAGACACCTACCTCACCCGCCTCGGATGAGCGGCAGCATCGCCGAGGTCGTCGCGCAGCTTCTCGCCGTACAGCGAAAGCTCGACACCGCAGCCGTCACGGCGCTGCGTGCCCGGACAGACGCGGAACAGGCTCTGGCACACTTGGCCGGGGTCCAGCGGGGCAGCGCTGACGGTGGGTTGAGCGCGGCAGTCGCGGACGCCGAGGTGGCCCGCGACAAAGCGGGCCGCTACGCCCGCCTCCTGTCCGAGGCTGCCCGACACATCACCGGATACGTCAACACCATCGCCCCCGGTACCGCTCCTACCGAACAGGCAGGGGACGACGCCTCCCCGGCCGGGGAACGTTTGCTGACCGAGGCCGAAAGGCGTGGGCGCCGGGCAGACATCGCCTGGCGCAAACAGGTCCAGAAGGCCGACAACACCGAGGACAGCCTGAAGAACGCCGAGACCAGCGCCAAAGCGGTCTTCAAGTTTTTCAAGCAGCAGCAGGATGGTGCCACAAGCGGCACGGCGAGCCCTCAACCCACGCCAGCTCACGAACGTCCGCAGGTAGACAGCCCGGTGACCGCCGTAGTGATGGCAGCCGGCGCGTTAGCGGTGACCGCGAAGGCCATATGGAACCATGGCAAAGCTCGACGAGCGAGGAAGCGAGACGAAGATGGTCAGACCTGAACTGCCGGAGTACATCCGGACAATGGTGCGCGGCGATCACGCCGCCAACGACGCGGTTGAGGCAAGGCTTGACGCCGAAGGGTGGGACGGGCTTCCACGCTTCCTCGCAGCGGTCTTCTTCCTCGCGGTCGATCGTCGCTTCGGCGAAACCACCGGGCGTTCTGAGGTCATCACGTTCGTCGGTGGCCTTCGAGCAGGGCTCGCTGACGGTGGACCAGAGATCGACGCCGAGGCCGCCGAGACACTGATCATGTCGATCATCGATCCGTCCATCGACTACTCGATCCGTCAGGAGATGATCGGTCGCATCCAGGCGGCCACGGTGCAGAAGATCCTGACGGAGGAGAACCTGACGGACGACGAGCTGGATGCCATGCTCGCCGAGGCGGTCAGTCTCTCCTCACGGGCCTGAGGCCCGCAGCCTCGGCATTGAGTTACCAGAAGCGCTGCCAGTGGCAAGGCTGTCCTGCTTTGACCCTTAGTGCCGCCTTCTCGTGGTTACCCCTCGGCCGCGGTTTGGCGGATGGCGCTGGCGCTTCGCTGACAGCGCTGCGACTTCGCCGGGCCTGCTCGATCAACACGACGTCAGGGATATCGGGGTGTCCCGTCTCGCCGGAAGCCGCGTTATCAAGAAACTCGTGTTGATCATGCGCGCCGCGCGGGGCGAGGCGGCGTCAGACCGCTGCGACGACGTGGTCGATCACCAGGTGGGCGGCGCCGGTGATGCCGGTGTCCTGGCCGGCGGCGACCCGTTCGATGAGCAGGTTCTGGGTGGCCAGCGGGAGGCACCGCTCGTAGAGGGTGGCTCGCATGCTGGCCAGCAGCGGCTCACAGTCGGCGAGCCGGCCACCGATGGCCACCACCTGCGGGTTGAAGAAGTTGACCACCACGGCCAGGATCTCGCCGACAGCGCGGCCGGCCTGCCGGGCGAGCGCGGTGGCCTGCCGGTCGCCGTCGTCGATCAGGCGGATGACACCGGTCAGGTCGGAGACCGGTACGCCCTGACCGCGGAGCGCGGTGACGAGCGCGGCGCCGCTGGCCACGGCCTCCAGACAGCCGGCGTTGCCGCAGGTGCACGGTGGCGCGGGGTCGGCCACCACCCGGCAGTGGCTGATGTCCCCTGCCGAGCCCTGTGCGCCCCGGTGCAACCGTCCACTGGAGATGACGCCGGAGCCGATCCCGGTGCCCGCCTTGATGTAGACGGCGTGGTCCAACTCGGGATGCGCGGTGCGGTGCGCGCCGAGCGCCATCAGGTTGGCGTCGTTGTCCACGATGACCGGCACGTCGACTCGGCCGGCGCAGAACGCGGCGACGTCGAAGCCGTTCCAGCCGGGCATCCGCGACGGGCTGACGATCCGCCCGGTGGCGTGCTGCACCGGCCCGGGGATGCCGATGCCGATGCCGCGAAGCGCGCCGGCCGCCGCCGAACCGCCGGCCACCGCTGCGCCGTCGGCCATCGCCGAACCGCCGGCCACCGCTGCGCCGTCGGCCGCCGGATGGTTGCCGACGAGCGTGGCGACCTCGGTCAGCAGCGCGCCGAGCACCGCTTCCGGGCCGTCCTCGATGCGGACCGGCAGGGTACGGGCCCGGACCACCCGCCCGGAGAGGTCGAGTGCGCCGACCCGGGCGTGGTGCGCGCCGAGGTCGATGGCACCGACCACGGCCCCGCCGGTGGGTACGCCGAGTTGGCGGGGTCGTCGGCCACCCCGGGACCGCCCGGCGCCGGTCTCCTCCAGCAACCCCTGGCTGATCAACGCCTCGACCCGCTGGGAGACCGTCGAGGGAGACAGCCCGGAGAGGCGGGACAGGTCGGCCCGACTGACGGCAGCTCCGGTGGCCACCCAGCGCAGCAGGTCGCGGGGGCCGCCCCGGAGGGCTTCGCGTGGCGCGTCGTCAATCGTCACGTCAGCTTCTTAGCACCCGCAGTTTGTTCAAGCAACCTGTTGACTTAGTTTGCTCGCTACCTTTAGATGGCGCTGTTGGTTCGATATGAACATTACTTAGTTTGAACTTCGAACGAAGTGGGAGCAGTCCGTGGCACCGGAGACGACGACGGGTGCGGACCGACCGATGGTGTCGGTACGCGGCCTGAACAAGTGGTTCGGTCCGCTGCACGTGCTCAAGGACATCGACCTCGAGGTGGCCGCCGGCGAGGTGGTCGTCGTGGTCGGGCCCTCCGGCTCCGGCAAGTCGACCCTGTGCCGCTGCCTCAACCGGCTGGAGACCGCCGGGCAGGGCAGCATCGAGATCGACGGTGAGCCGCTGCCCGCCGAGGGCCGCGCGCTGGCCCGGCTACGCGCCGATGTCGGCATGGTCTTCCAGTCCTTCAACCTCTTCGGCCACAAGACGGTGCTGGACAACATCACCCTCGGCCCCACCCGGGTCCGCCGCATCCCCCGACCCGAGGCACGGCAGCAGGCGATGACCCTGCTGGAGCGCGTCGGGATCGCCGACAAGGCGGACCACCACCCGGCCCAGCTCTCCGGCGGGCAGCAGCAGCGGGCCGCGATCGCCCGAGCCCTGGCGATGCAGCCGAAGGTGCTGCTCTTCGACGAGCCCACCTCGGCCCTCGACCCGGAAATGGTCAACGAGGTGCTCGACGTGATGGTCTCGCTGGCCGCCGAGGGGATGACCATGATCGTGGTGACCCACGAGATGGGCTTCGCCCGTCGCGCCGCCGACCGGGTGGTCTTCATGGACGACGGCCGGATCGTCGAATCCGGTGCTCCCGACGACTTCTTCGCAGCTCCGCGTACCGAGCGGGCCCGCGACTTCCTATCCAAGATCCTCCAGCACTAGCCCCCTTTGGGAGGGTGTCATGTCAATCCTCAAGAAGAGCTTCACCCGGCGGCGGTCGCTCGCCCTCACCGCCACCGCGGTGGCGGTGGCCCTCGTCGCCACCGGCTGCGGCGGTGACGGCGACAGCAGCGCCCCGAAGCTGCCCGGCGACGCCGGCCTCGGTGGCGACGGCGTGGTGGCCCAGTCGGTGTACGACGCCGCCCCGGTCGCCACCGACGCGGACATCCCGGCCGGTTCGACGATGGAGGCGATCCGCAAGCGCGGCTACCTCAACATCGGCGGCTCCCTGGACGCACCGCTGCTCGCCCAGCAGAACCCGGTCAGCGGCACCATCGAGGGCTTCGACGCCGACATGGCGAAGCTGCTGGCGAAGTACATCATCGGCAAGCCCGAGGTGAAGACGACGACGATCGGCACCCAGACCCGGGAGGCCATGCTCAAGGCCAAGTCGGTCGACGCCGTCTTCCAGACGTACACGATCACCCCGCAGCGGGCCACCCAGGTCGCCTTCGCCGGGCCGTACCTCACCTCCGGCCTCGCCGTCGGGGTGCGCAAGGACGACACCTCGATCAAGAGCGTCAAGGACCTCGCCGGCAAGACCGTGATCGTCGGGGCGAACACCCCCGCCGTCACCGCGCTGCCGTCGGCCGCTCCCGGCTCGAAGCAGATCGCCTTCGGCACCGACCCGCAGGCCCTACAGGCGCTGCTGCAGAAGCGCGGCGACGCGTACGTGCAGGACTTCACGCTGCTCGCCTCGGGCGCCAAGGCCAACCCGGGGATGAAGGTGGTGGGCGAGCCGTTCACCACCGAGGCGTACGGCATCGGCCTCAACCGGGAGGACGCGCAGTTCAAGGAGTTCGTCAACAACTGGCTGAAGAAGATCCAGGCCGACGGCACGTGGGCGAAGGTCTGGGAGGGCACCCTCGGCTCGGTGGTGGAGGGTGGCGCGCCCACCCCGCCCGTCCTCGGCTCCGCCGACGGCTCCTGAGCAGTCCCCCGTACCGATGGAAGCCCTCACCGCCCACCTGAGCGCGCTTGGCCACGGCCTGGTCACGACGGTCGAACTGACCGTCGTGACCACCGTCGGCGCGATGCTGCTGGGCATCTTCGTGGCCACCCTGCGGATCGCCCCGGTGCCGCTGCTGCGCGCCATCGGCACCGCGTACGTCGAGGTGTTCCAGAACCTGCCGCTGCTGGCCCTCCTGGTGCTCTTCGTGTTCGCGCTGCCCACCATCGGCATCACGTTCCCGCTGTTCACCTCCGCCGCGATCGTCATCGCGGTGTACGAGGGGGCGTACCTGGCCGAGGCGATCCGAGCCGGGATCAACACGGTAGGTGTGGGCCAGGCCGAGGCGGCCCGTGCCATCGGGCTCACCTTCGGCCAGTCCCTGCGGCACGTGATCCTGCCGCAGGGACTCCGGGCGGTGATCCAGCCGATCGGCAACATCTGCATCGCGCTGCTGATGAACACCTCGCTCGCCGCAGCCGTCGGCGTGGTCGAGCTGACCCAGGCGGCGAACAACGTGAACCTCGTCGAGGCGCAACCGATCGCTGTCTTCACCGGCGCGGGCCTCGCCTACATGCTGCTGGCGCTGATCATCGGTCAGGTCACCGGCCTGCTGGAACGAAGGCTGGCGATCGTCAGATGAACAAGACGCAACAGATCCTCTTCGACGAGCCCGGCCCCCGCGCCCGACGGCGGATCCGGATCGCCACCGTGCTGGGTGCGATCCTCCTGGCCGGTGCCCTGGTCGCGGCCGTGCACCAGTTCGCCAGCCACGGTGAGCTTGCCGCCGCCCGGTGGGAGCCGTTCACCACCTGGCCGATCTGGCGGTACCTGCTCAACGGCCTGTGGGCCACGCTGCGCGCCGCCGCCGCGACCGCCGTGCTGAGCGCCGCGCTCGGGCTGCTGCTCGCGCTCGGCCGGCTCTCCACGCACCGACCGCTGCGCTGGTTGGCCGGCGCGTACGTGGAGATCTTCCGGACCGTCCCCACCCTGCTGCTGATCTACGTGACGCTCTTCGCCCTGCCGCAGTACGGGCTGAACTTCCCGCTGTTCTGGAAGCTCGTGGTGCCGCTCGTGGTCTCCAACTCGGCGGCGTTCGCGGAGATCTTCCGGTCCGGCATCCTGGCCCTGGACCGAGGGCAGACCGAGGCCGGCCTCGCGGTCGGGCTGCGCCGCGGGCAGGTGATGGCTCTCGTGGTCCTGCCGCAGGCGCTGCTCCAACTCGCCCCGTCCCTGGTCAGCCAACTGGTCGGGCTGCTCAAGGACACCTCGCTCGGCTTCGTGGTCAGCTACACCGAACTGCTCTACAGCGGGCAGGTGCTCGCCTCGTACACCCATCTGCTGATCCAGACGTTCCTGGTGGTGGCGCTGGTCTACCTGGTCGTCAACGCGTCGCTGTCGAAGTTCGCCCGCGTACTCCAGGCCCGTAACGGCCGCTTCGGCGGCCGACGCGGACGGCGGACCGCCGACCTGCCCCCGCCGCTTCTCGAAGGGACCACACCCCGGTGACCATCTTCCGCTACGCCGAACTGGCCCGGGTGGTGCGCAACGGCTTCGTGGAGAGCCGGCACTACGGCAGCGTCGTGGTGCTCGCGCCGGACGGAACGATCGCCCTCGCCGCCGGCGTACCCGACGAGCCGGTGCTCCCCCGCTCCACCCTCAAGCCGGTGCAGGCACTGGCCTGCCGGATCGCGGCGGGTGACGAACTCACCGGCCCGGCGCTGGCCCTCGCCGCCGGCAGCCACACCGGCGACGACCGACACGTCGAGGTGGTCCGGGCGATGCTCGCCGGTGCCGGCCTGACCGAGGACGCGCTCGGCTGCCCGGTCGACTGGCCGGAGGACGAAGCGACCCGGGACCGGCTGATCCGGGCCGGCGGACAGCGCGACCGGATCCGGATGAACTGCTCCGGCAAGCACGCCGCGATGCTCGTCGCCTCCGTCGCCCGATCCTGGAGCACGCCCGACTACCTCCACCCGGAGCACCCGATCCAGCGCGAAACGGCCGCCGCCGTGGCCCGGCTGGCCGGCACGCCGATCGCGCACCACGCGGTCGACGGCTGCGGCGCACCGCTGTTCGGCCTGCCGCTCACCGGCCTGGCCCGCACCTTCCAGGCGCTTGTCAGCGCGCCCGCCAGGAGCGACGAGGCCCTTGTCGCGCAGGCCATGCGCCAATACCCGGAGTACGTCGGCGGCTGGCACGGGCACCCGAACACCGACCTGATGCGGGCGCTGCCAGGCGTCCTCGCCAAGGGCGGGGCCGAGGGCGTGCTGGGCGTGGCCACCCCGGACGGCCATGCCGTCGCGGTGAAGGTTGTCGACGGTTCGCCCCGGGCCACCACCGCCATCGCGCTCGCCGCCCTCGACGCCGTCGGCGTACCGGTGGGTGGGGCCGAGGCGCTGCGCCAGGTGCCGGTGCTCGGCGGCGGTCAACCGGTCGGCGCCGTCACGGCAGTCATCGACTGGACCACGGGATCCTCTCCCACCGAACCGGCATCGTTCCACGCCGAAGCGGCGTCGTCTCCCACCGAGCCGGTGTCGATTCGCACGAAGAAGGAAGAGTCATGAGCACATTCGAGATCTGCATCGACAGCGTCGAGGGGGCGGTCGCCGCCGAGGAGGCCGGCGCCGACCGGGTGGAGCTGTGCTCCGCGCTCTTCGACGGCGGGTTGACCCCCAGCCTGGGCACCATCGAGACGACGATGCGGGCGGTCAGCCGGATCCGGGTGCACGTGATCGTCCGTCCCCGGGCCGGCGACTTCATCTACTCGCCGTTCGAGGTCGAGGCGATGGAGCGCGACGTGCGGGCCGCCGTCACCGCCGGAGCGCACGGCATCGTGATCGGCGCGCTCACCGCCGAGGGTGACGTCGACGTGCCGACCACCCGCCGGCTGATCGCCGCCGCGGGCGACGCCAGCATCACCTTCCACCGGGCGTTCGACATGACCCGCGACCCGTACGCGGCGCTGGAGCAGCTCGTCGAGCTGGGCGTCCAGCGGGTCCTCACCTCCGGGCAGGAGGTCAGCGTGCTGGAGGGCGCTCCGCTCATCGCCGACCTCGTGCGCCGGGCCGCCGGCCGGATCGTCATCATGCCGGGCGGCGGCATCACCCCCCGCAACATCGCCCGGATCGTCGAGGCGACCGGCGCCGACGAGTACCACTTCGCGGCCCTGGTCAGCTCGGACAGCCCCGCCGTGCACCGCAACCCGGCGCCGCTGATGGGCGGCAGCCTCAACCGCCCCGAGTACGAGCGCTCCGGCACCTCGGGCAGCCTGGTCGGCCAGGTGCTGGCCGCCGCCCGCGCCTGACCGCCGCCCGCGCCTCCGGGTGTGATGATCGTGCTCGATCCATGAAGTAGTGGCCTCCTACGCCGGGGAGGCCACTACTTCCATGTTCGAGCACGATCATGGGACGTCAGGTCGTTGACGCAGCGCAGGACCGGGCGGGCCACGAGGGCGGCCGGGTCCAGCGGCCCGGGAGCCTGCACGGTGAACGTCGTCGACTCGCCCGGCAGCAGGGTGACCAGGGCTTTGTCGACGGACGCCGACGGGTCCAGGCGGTCCGGGAAGAGCGTCAGGTCGCGCAGCACCGTGCGGGCCGTCACCCGGACCCGCTGCCCGCCGTCGACCGGCTCGACCGTCGCGTCCCAGGCCGCCGCCGGCCAGTCGACCTCCCGGTCCCCGGCGAAGAACCACAGGGCCCGCTGCGCGGTGGCACCGGCCTCCGCGACGAGCAACTCCCGGCGGCCCTCGTCCGGTCGCGCCAGGTCCGCCGGCAGCGCCAGCACCACCGAGGAGTACGCCGGGACGTCGAGGTCGACCGAGGTCTTCGCCCTCGGCTCCCCGGTGAGGGTGAACCGGGTGACCGCCGCTGGCCCGGTCCACGCCTCGGCGGTCTCGTTGACCGCGACGAGCGTCAGACCACCGTTGCGGGGCTGCACAGTGAGGAGCCGGTCGGCGTAGGCGTGGCGCAGCGCGTACCACAGGGGTTTGCGGCGGCCGTCGCCGTCGACGGCCGACCAGGAGGTCACCGGCCAGCAGTCGTTGAGCTGCCAGACGATGGTGCCCGCGCAGACGTCCCGGTGGGAACGGAAGTGCTCCACGCCGAGCTGGATCGCCCGGGCCTGGTTGAGCTGCGTCAGGTAGTGCCAGTCGTCGAAGTTCGCCGGGGTGGGCAGGTGCGCGTCGAGGCCGCGCTGGAGCTTGGCGTCACCGCCTGTCGCCTTCTGGTGGTGCGCCATGCCCGGTGAGTCGTGCGCCAGGGGTTCGTCGCTCAGCGCCCGCCGCAGCGTGGCGTACGCCGGTGGGGCCTGGTAGCCGAACTCGGCGACGAAGCGCGGAACGTACTCCCGGTATTTTGTGTAGTCGTCGGTGTTCCACACGTCCCAGATGTGGGTGGTGCCGTGCGCCGGGTCGTTGGGGTGGATCGCCTCGCTGCCCGACCACGGGCTGCCCGGCCAGTACGGGCGGGTCGGGTCCAGCTCGCCGACGATCCGGGGCAGCACGTCGAGGTAGTAGCCGCGCCCCCAGGTGCGCCCGGCGAGGGCCGCCTGCCAGTCCCAGTCGTGCCAGCCCCAGATGTTCTCGTTGTTGCCGGTCCAGAGCACCAGCGACGGGTACGGCGCCAGCCGGGTCACCTGCTCGGCGGCCTCGGCTGCCACCTCGGCGCCGAACGGCTCCTCCTCCGGGTACGCGGCGCAGGCGAAGAGGAAGTCCTGTTGGACGAGGAACCCCCGCTCGTCGGCGAGGTCGTAGAAGTCCGCCGACTCGTACCGGCCGCCGCCCCAGACCCGCAGCAGGTTGACGTTGGCGGCGGCTGCCTGGTCGAACCGCTCGGCCAGCCGGGCCCGGGTGATCCGGGTGGGGAACGCGTCGTCCGGGATCCAGTTGACCCCGCGGACGAACACCGGCACGCCGTTCACCGACAACGAGAACGGGGTGCCGTGTTCGTCGGGCGTGGTGTCCAGCCGTACCGAGCGGAAGCCGATCCGGTGCGTCCACCTGTCCAGCGTGTCGCCGTCGGGTGCGTGCAGGGTCACCTCGATCGGGTGGCGCGCCTGCTCGCCGTACCCCCGGGGCCACCACAGCGCGGGCTCGCGGACGGTGAGGGTGAGCACGGCCGTGCGCTGCCCGGCGGGGACCACCACCTCGGCGCGGGCGTCGGCCACGGCGGCGCGGACGGTCAGCGGGACGTCCGTGACCCGCTCGATGTCGACGTGCACCTCGACGCGGCCGTCGTGACCGTCGAGGGTGGCGAGTGGACGGACGGTGGCAAGCCTCGCCGTCGACCAGGCGTGCAGGCTGATCTCCTGCCAGATGCCGGCGGTGACCAGGGTCGGCCCCCAGTCCCAGCCGAAGTTGCAGGCCATCTTGCGAATGAAGTGGAACGGCTCCGGGTAGGCGTTCGGCCGGTCGCCGAGCCGCTCCTGCTGTGCCTCGGCGTAGCGGTACGCGGAGTCGAACCGCACCGTCAGGTCGTTGTCGCCGTCGCGCAGCAGCGGTCGGACGTCGAACCGGTAGCCACGGTGCATGTTCGCGGTGCGGCCGACCTCGACACCGTTGAGGGTGATCGTGGCGACGGTGTCCAGGCCGGCGCAGACGAGGTCGAGGCGGTCGTCGTCGCCCGGCCGGTGGACGACTGTGGTCCGGTAGACCCAGTCGGTGCGCCCGATCCAGGCCACCGACAGCTCGTTGTCGTCGAGGTAGGGGTCGTCGATCAGCCCGGCGTCGAGCAGGTCGGTGTGCACGCAGCCCGGCACGGTCGCCGGCACGGACCGGTCGGTGATCTCCTCGGGCACCTGCGCTCCGGGGGCCGCCCGCAGGGTCCAACCGTCGTAGAGTGCCTGTCGGCTCACGATGTCACCGCACCTTCTGCATCGAAAGATGCCAACTGAACCGGATAAGCTGAGCCACCGTACGGTTCGCAAATTCGGGCTGTCAACGGCCAGCGAGCGAAGGAGCACGCCGGTGAAGCGGCCGACAATCGCCGACGTCGCCCGACGCGCCGGGGTCTCCAAGGGCGCCGTGTCGTACGCGCTCAACGGGCAGCCCGGCGTCTCCGAGGCCACCCGGCAGCGCATCCTGGCCATCGCCACCGAGATCGGGTTCAGCCGCAGCAGCGCCGCCCGAGCCCTCTCCGCCGCCACCGCCGGTGCGGTCGGCCTGGCCCTGTGCCGTCCGGCCCGGACCCTCGGCGTCGAGCCGTTCTTCATGGCGCTGATCAGTGGTGTCGAGGCCGAACTCTCGGCCCGCTCGTACGCGCTGACCCTCCAGGTGGTGGCCGACCCGGACGCCGAGATCGCGGTCTACCGGCGCTGGTGGGGTGAACGACGGGTGGACGGCGTGCTCGTCTGCGACCTACGCACCGACGACCGTCGCATCCCGGCACTCGAACAGCTGCACCTGCCGGCGGTGGTGATCGGCGGCCCCGGCGGCACCGGTGAGCTGGCGAGTCTCTGGTCCGACGACGCCGCCGCGCTGACCGAGGCGGTGGAGTATCTGGTCGCGCTCGGGCACCGCCGGATCGCCCGCGTCGCCGGCCTGCCCGACCTGCGGCACACCGAGATCCGCACCGACGCCTTCGCGGCGATCAGCGAGCGGCTCGGCCTGGTCGACGCGGTCACCGTCTGGTCCGACTACACCGGCGAGGAGGGCGGCCGAGCCACCCGCCGGTTGCTCAGCTCGGCCACCCGGCCCACCGCGGTGATATACGACAACGACGTGATGGCCATCGCCGGGCTCTCCGTGGCCCAGGAGATGGGGCTGACCGTCCCCGGCGACCTGTCCATCGTGGCCTGGGACGACTCGCCGCTGTGCCGCCTGGTGCACCCGCCGCTGACCGCGCTGGGCCGGGACATCGCGGCGTACGGCGCGCACGCCGCCCGGCACCTGCTCGCCGTCGTCGACGGGCAGGTGCCCGGCCGGGTGCAGGACGAGACGCCGCACCTCACGCCGCGCGGCAGCACGGCACCGCCCCGCAGCAGATGAACCGGTTCAGCGAGACGCGGAGGGGAACTCCTCGAAGTACGCCTCCACCCGCTCGGCCGTCGCCGGGCGGGCCAGCGCGAACCCCTGCCCGTACCGGCAACCGCCCCGACGGGCCCCCTCGACCTGGGTCGACGCCTCCAACTCCTCGGCGACGATCTCGACGCCCAGCCGCTCGCCCACGTTGACCACCACGTCGATCAGCGGCGGCTGCCCGTCCGGCCGTGCGCCCACCAACTCCGGACCCACCTTGAGCAGGTCGATCGGCAGGCGGCGAAGCTGGGCCAGCGAGGCGTGCTCGGCCCGGAAGTCATCCAACGCGGTACGTACGCCGAGCGACCGGAGCCCGGCCAGCCGCGCCACCACGGTCGGCAGGTCGACGGCGACCCTCGGCTCGCTCACCTCCACCACCAGCCGCTCCGGCGGCACCCCGTACGCGGCAAGCACGGCAGCGAGCCGCTGGACGAAGTCGGGAGTGGTCAGCTCCCGGGTCGTGACGTTCACCGCCATCCACAGCTCCCGGACGCCCGCCGTCCAGTTGGACAACTGCCGGCAGGACCGGTCCAGCACCCACCACTCCAACTCGCCGACCAGGTCCAGGTCCTCGGCGACCGGCAGCAACTCGGCCGGGAGCACCGTGCCGAGCACCGGGCTACGCCAGCGCAGCAACGCCTCCGCGCCCACCGGCTGCCCGTCGGCCAGGTCGACCACCGGCTGGTAGACGAGGTCGAGCTCGCCACGCGCCACCGCGCCGGGCAGCTCACGCTCCAGGTCGAGGCGGCGCACCAACTGCTCCTCCAGGAACGCGTCGTACCACTCCACCCGGTCCCGACCAAGCTGCACGGCGCGCCGCCGGGCCAACTCGGCCTGCCGGAGCACGTCGGCCGGCCCGACGCCGCTCACCTCGGCCAACCCGATGCTCGTCTGCACCCGCAGCATCGCGCCAGCCAGCCGGTAGGGCGGGCTGAGCGCGCTCAACAGTCGGGTGCCCAGCGCGTACGCCAACACCGGACCGGCAGTGGTGACCACCGCGAAGCTGTTACCCGTGCACCCGGTGACCAGGTCACCTTGGGCGATGACCGCGCGGGCCCGGTGCACCGCCTCGGCCAGCACGTCCTCCCGGGCCGTCGGACCGACCCCCTCGGTGCCGTGCAGGTCCACGAGCAGCAGCGCGCCGGCCGGCGCGGGAACGTCGCCGATCACGGCCAACGCGTCCAGCAGGGCAGCCCGGTCGCCGGGGGTGCCGCCCGCCGCCACCGCGGATCGCCGGTCGAGCCCCGCCCATGCCGGGGTGTGGTCGGGCGACCAGGCCGAGCCCACCCCGATGGCCGCTCCCTCCGGGGCGCCCCGATCGGGCTGCGGCGGGCCCAGCCAGCGTGCCGAGGCCGCCCGGCGGTGCCGCAGGGACCGACCTGTCGGTCGGCGATGCGCGGCCCGCCGACCGGACGTGGGCACGTCGCCCCCGCGCAGCAGCTCCCGCAGCACCAGCGGCGGGACCGCTGCCAGGGCCAGCAGCACGCTCGTCCGGTCCGGTGCGCGGCCGGCGCCCAGGTGCAGACCCGACGCCAGCAGCAGCACCGCCGCGGGAAGTACCGCGCGGGGCCAGGCCGCGGCGACCGGCTCCGCCGGCTCCACCTCGTTCACCGCGTCCGCCGCGCCGACCGCGACGAGCAACATCCCCCACACCAACGGGGGTACGGCCAGCAGGGCCACCCGCCCGGTCGGCGCGGACGGCACCGTGGCCAGCAGCACCAACCCGCCGAGGGTGAGCAGGACGCCGCCCCGGCACACCGCCGCACCCGAGCGCCGCGCCGGCCCCGCGAGCGCGTTCAGCGCAGCCATGCCCAAGCCGCCGAGCGTCAACGCGGCGACGAGCCGGACGGGGGCCGGCAGGCCGTCCGGGGGCAGCAGCAGCCAGCCGGCGAGGGCCAGACCGACGGCCGGGCCGGTCGCCTCGACAAGCACGCGCAACCGGACCGGGGCCGCCGCCCGCGAGCGGCCGGGAAGCCGATGCAGGCCGGCCGTCGCGAGGGCCGCCACGACCAGCGACCCGATCAGCACGGCGAAGGTGTGCCCGACGCCGGTCAGGGACAGCGCGACGGCGGTGAGACCGGCGGCCACCACCGCCGCGTCGAGCAGCAGAGCCGGCGCAAGCGGTGCCGGGTCGGTGCCACGACGGGTGGCGAGCCGGGAGAGTCGCAGCCCGCCGAGGGTGGCGCCGGCACCGGCGGTCAGCGCGATCACCACCGGGATCGGCACCAGCTCGGCGGCACCGGCGAGGAGGAGCAGCGCGACCGCCAGGGAGGTGGCGGCCTCGGGTGCCGCACGACGGGGGACGAGAACGCGGAACGGGTACGCGAGAAGCACGGCGGTCGCCTTCGTGAGGGGGCACGGGGGCGGTGCGGCGGTGCGGGACATCGGACGTTGCGAGTCCGCTACCCACGAGTGGCAACGATGAACTGCCGAAATGGTTACTTGGCGGTCACTCAGGGGATACAACGACAGGTGTCACTGTACGGCTGTCACTGTACGGCGAACCGCGCGCTGTCGGCACCGCCCGCCGCGAGCCGAAACGACCGGGAGTGGGATCATCGGAGGGTGAGTAAGCCCGACACGGTCCGCTTCCGGTACAACCAAGCCATCCTGGTGGCCGCGATCATCGCCTTCTTCGGCGCCCTGCCGCTGGCGAACGCCCGGGCCTACCTGCTGCCGGTGCTGCTCGTCCCGCTCGCCGTCGCGGTGTGGGCCTGGCGGGCCGGCACCGACGCCGACGCACGGGAGCTGCGGATCCGGGCGTTGGCCGGGCAACGTCGGATCGACTGGGGCCGGGTCCTCGAGCTGACCACCGACCAGCGGGGGCGCGCGGTCGCCCGGCTCGACGACGGCAGCCAGGTCACCCTGCCGGCCGTGCGGGGGGCGGACCTGCCCCAGCTGGTCGCGGCGACCGGCCAGACACTGCCGGACGCTTCGGCTGACGCGCCAGGTCAGTAGCCGTCGACCACCGTGTTGATCAGCGGTTGCCCGGTGGCGAACCGGCGGACCTGATCGCCGACCAGCCGGTAGGCCCGCGGCAACAACCCGCGCACCGACCCGCCGACGTGCGGGGTGAGCAGCACGTTCGGCATGGCCCACAGCGGGGAGTCGGCGGGCAGCGGCTCCGGGTCGGTGACGTCCAACGCGGCCGAGATCCGGCCCGTGCCCAGCTCCGCGACGAGCGCGTCGGTGTGCGCCACCGGCCCTCGGGCGGCGTTTACCAACAGCGCCCCGTCCGGCATCGCGGCCAGGAACTTCTCGTCGATCAGGCCACGCGTCCGATCGGTGAGCGGCACGATCACCACCACCACGTCCGCCTCGGGCAGCAGCCGCGGCAACTCCTCGACGGCGTGCACCCCCTGCTCCGGGCGGGCCGTCCTCGCCACCAGGGTGAAACTCACGTCGAACGGGGCGAGCCGGTCGCGCACGGCGGCGCCGATCGAGCCGGCCCCGACGATGAGCACCCGCTTGCCGGTCAGCTCGTCGGTCGGGGTGTGCTCCGCGTACGCCCACCGCCGCTCGGCCTGCGCCCGGACGAACGCCGGGAACGCCCGCAGTTGGGTGAGGATCGCGGTGACCACCCACTCGGCGGTGGAGGGGTCGTGCACGCCCCGGGCGTCGCAGAGCGTGACACCCTCGGGCGTACGACCGGCCCAGGCGTCGGCCCCGGCGGAGAGCAACTGCACCACCGCCAGGTCGGGCAGGTCGCCCGCGAGCGCCGTCGAGTCCGAGTTGCCGAGGAACGGTGGCACCCAGAAGCGGACCCCGGCCGGGTCGGACGGCATCCGGTCGGCGTGCTCGAAGACCTCCACGCGCACGTCCGGGGGCAGCTCGCCCAGGAGGTTCAGACCGGCCTGGTGCGGAATCCATACCTTCACGTACGCCGACAGTAGTCTTCGCCGGTGCGGGCACGGCGGCGAACCCTGGCCCCCGGCTATGGCGCACGGGGCCGGGGCGGGCGAGACTCAGCACACGGAGGTTCGGCCCGGGCCCGCGCGAGGTATTAAGGAAGGGTCGGAGGCCCCGTCCGCCTCCGCTCGGCAGACAGGTGCACGATGACCGACGGCTCCCCCGCCACCAACCGGCGTTCGATCGCCCCGCCCGCGGCGCTCGGCGATCCGCAGCGGTTGCGCGCGCTCGCCGACACCGGGCTGGACGCCACCCCGGACGAGGCGCTCGACCGCTTCGCCCGACTGGTCGGCGACCTGCTGGACGTGCCGGTCGCCCTGGTCTCCCTGGTCTCCGCCGACCGGCAGTTCTTTCCGGGCGCGGTCGGGTTGCCGGAGCCGTGGTCGCAACGCCGGCAGACCCCGCTGAGCCACTCGTTCTGTCAGCACGTGGTGGACATCGAGGCACCGATGGTGCTGCCGGACGCCCGGCTCTACCCCCGGGTCCGGGACAACCTGGCCATCGACGACCTCGGGGTGGTCGCGTACGCCGGGATGCCACTGACCGACCTCTCCGGCCGCGTGCTCGGCTCGCTCTGCGCCATCGACAACAAACCCCGGGCGTGGACCACCGCACAGCTACGCACCCTGGCCGACCTGGCCGCCGCCTGCTCGTCGGAGCTGCGACTGCGGATCGCGCTCGACGGCGCACAGGAGGCGCAGCGGCGGGCGGTGCAGGCACACCAGCGGCTGGAGCTGCTGGCCGGGGTGAGTGAGACGCTGGCCGGCACCCTGGACGTGGCGACCACACTGCGCCGGCTCGCCGCCGCCATGGTGCCGCTGCTCGCCGACTGGTGCCTGCTCACCCTCGTCTCGCCGACCGGCCAGGCCCGCGAGGTGGTCTCGGTGCACCGGGATCCGGCCCGTACGGCGGACATCGAGCGGTTCGGCCAGTTGCTGCGCACCGGGCTGAGCGCCGAGTCGGTCATCCGGTCGGTGCTCCGGACCGGTCGACCCCAACTCGGCAGCGTGGCATCCCTGGCCGACGTGACGAAGGGCACCACCAACCCGGAGATGACGGTGATCGCGGACCGGCTGGGCATCGCCTCCTACCTGAGCGTGCCGGTGCGCGGCGTGGGCGGCACGGTGCTGGGGGCGATCACGCTCGTCAACGGCGCCCAGCGTCAGCCGTTCGACGACCGCGACCTGCTCACCGCTGTCGACATCGGCCGCCGGGCCGGTCAGGCCGTCGGCAACAGCTCGATGTACGGCGAGCAGCGTCACGTCGCCGAGGTCCTGCAACACAGCATGCTGCCGCGGCTGCCGGTGGTGGCCCGGTTGGAGCTGACGGCCCGCTACCAGCCGGCGGCCGACCGGGTGCAGGTGGGCGGTGACTGGTACGACGCCTTCGTGCAGCCCGACGGCGACGTGATCGCCGCCATCGGGGACGTGGCCGGGCACGACATCGAGGCGGCGGCGACCATGGGTCAGCTGCGCAATCTGGTGCGCGGCAACGCCTTCAGCCGGCCGGACGACGTCGGGGCGCTGCTGCGCAACCTGGACGACGCGATCCGCGGCCTGCGACTGGCGACCGCAGCCACCGCGACGCTGGTCCGGATCCGTCCGCCGCGCGCCGGGGTGCACGCGGTGACCTGGGCCAACGCCGGGCACCCGGCGGCCCTGGTGATCCGCGTCGGCGGGGCGGTCGAGGCTCTCGAGGCGACGCCGGAGCCGCTGCTCGGCCTGCTCCGGCCGACGACGCGGACGAGCCGGTCGACAAGCCTGGCCACCGGCGACACGCTGCTGCTCTACACCGACGGGCTGATCGAACGGCGGGACCGTTCCATCGACGACGGGTTGGCCGAGCTGGCGGCCCGCCTGACCGGCACCGACACGCTGCCCCTGGACGAGCTGTGCGACATGCTGCTCGACCCGGTCCCGCACCGGGAGGACGACACCGCGCTGCTGGCCGTACGGGCGCGCTGACCGGTGCGCCCGACGGGTCGTCGGCACCCGTTGGATCTCGACGGGCCCGGCGCGGCCGTTTCGCGGGCTACCCTGGGCCGGGTGAGAGCCCGTCCCCCGTACCCTCGCGTCCGCCGCCTCCGGGTGGTCCTCGCGGCGTCCTGCGCGGCGCTGCTGTTCACCGCCGGTTGCAGCTTCGGCGAGCCGGACCCCGACCCGGCCGGCGAACCGCCGAACCTGCCCACCCCGTCCGCGCCGGCGAGCCCCGGCGGTGCCGGCCAGCAGGCGGTGGCGACAGTGCTCGCCAAGGGTCTGCGGGTGCCCTGGGCCATCGCCTTCCTGCCGGACGGCGGCGCGCTGGTCACCGAACGGGACAACGGCCGGATCCTGCAGGTCGGTCCGGAATCCGGGCCGGACGGGCTGCGGGTCCGCCCGGTGCAGACGATCCCGGACGTGGCGGCGGCAGGCGAGGGTGGCCTGCTCGGCATCGCGGTCTCCCCCGACTACGCCCGGGACCGGTCGGTCTTCGTCTACTACACCGCCGAGCGGGACAACCGGGTCGCCCGGTTGCAGCTCGGCGGGCAGGTCACCCCGATCCTCACCGGCATCCCCAAGGCCAACGTGCACAACGGCGGTGGGCTGGGCTTCGGCCCGGACAAGCAGCTCTACGTCAGCACCGGCGACGCCGGTCAGCGCCCCCTCTCCCAGGACGTGAAGAGCCTCGGCGGCAAGATCCTCCGGATCACCCCCGACGGCAAGCCGGCCGCCGGCAACCCGTACCCCAACTCCCCGGTCTGGTCCCTCGGGCACCGCAACGTGCAGGGTTTCGCCTGGGACGCCGCGAAGCGGATGTACGCCGTCGAGTTCGGCCAGAACACCTGGGACGAGATCAACCAGATCACCAAGGGCGGCAACTACGGCTGGCCGGAGGTCGAGGGCCAGGCCCGTGACAAGCGGTTCACCGACCCGATCGTGCAGTGGGCGACGTCGGACGCGTCCTGCTCCGGTCTGGCCGCCACGGACCGGCTGCTGGTCACCGGCTGCCTGCGCGGCAAGCGCCTCTGGGTGATGGAGCTGACCGACACCGGCACGCTGCTCGGCCAGCCCAGTGAGCTGCTCACCAACCGCTACGGTCGGCTGCGGGCGGTGGCCGCCGCACCGGACGGGTCGCTCTGGGTCAGCACGTCGAACCACGACGGGCGGGGCAACCCGGCGGGCGACGACGACCGACTCCTCCGGGTGGTCTTCGCGGGCGGTGACGGCGGGCGCAGCTGATTCGTCACCATCCGTTCAGGTTTGCCAAGATCTCTGGACGGGCAGGTCAGACTTTCACCATGGATGGGCAACGCGGCGAGCGGCACGACGACGCCGAGGACCGGGACGACCCGGTGACCGGTGACGACCAGCCGCGCCCGACGGGTTGGCGGGTCGCTGCCGCCGGCCCACTGCGCCGCCTCGGGATCATCGTCGCCGTCCTCACCGTGGCCCTGGCCGGGGCGGTCCTCGGGGTGCTGGCCGGCGGCCGGGTGAGCACCGACATCGGCCCGTTCCGGGCGAACCTCAGCATCTCCCCCGCCCGCGACGGCGGCACCACCGTCGACATCCCGCCGCTCGGCGCGCTGCTGCTCGACAGCCACAACGGGCCCACCCACCTCACCGTCCGGCTGGGCGCGCTCGACCAGGGGCGCACCGAGGCGCTCATCGACGACCCGGCGAGCATCAGCCGGGCCAGCCAGAGCGCCGTGGAGGACGTCCGTTCCGGGGTGATGCGCCTCGGCCTGCGTACCCTCGGCGCGTCGGTGCTCGTCACCCTGGTCCTGGCCGGCCTGATCTTCCGCAACGTCCGGCGCACCGCCTGGGCGGGAGGGTTGGCGCTGCTGGTCACCGCCGGCAGCCTCGGCACAGCGGCGGCCACCCTCCGCCCGCAGGCCATCGAGGAACCGCGCTACGAGGGGCTGCTGGTCAACGCGCCGGCAATCGTCGGTGACGCGCGCCGGATCGCCAACGACTACACCAAGTACGCGGAGCAGTTGCAGCGCCTGGTCGGCAACGTCAGCCAGCTCTACACCACCGTGTCGGCACTTCCGCTGTTGGAGCCGACCCCGGGCACCACGCGGGTGCTGCACGTCTCCGACATGCACCTCAACCCGACCGGCTGGCAACTGATCCGGACGGTCGTCGAGCAGTTCGGCATCGACGTGGTGATCGACACCGGGGACATCACCGACTGGGGCAGTGAGCCGGAGGCCTCCTTCGTGGCCTCGATCGGCCTGCTGAAGAAGCCGTACGTCTTCATCCGGGGCAACCACGACTCCGGCAAGACCGCCGCCGCGGTGGCCCGCCAGCCGAACGCGATCGTGCTGAACAACACGACGACGACCGTCGCCGGGCTGACCATCGCCGGCATCGGCGACCCGCGCTTCACCCCGGACAAGAACACCTCACCCGCCGGCAGCGGGTTGACCCAGCAGGTTGCCGACCAGGTGATCGGGGCCGGCAATCAGCTCGCCGCGACGGTGCGCAGCTCACCGCGACCGGTGAACATCGCCCTGGTGCACGACCCGGCGTCGGCCGGGCCGCTCTCCGGCACCTGCCCGCTGGTGCTGGCCGGGCACACCCACTCCCGGCAGGTCTCCAAGCTGCCCGAGGCACCCGGTCAGCAGCCCACCACGCTGATGGTGGAGGGCTCCACCGGCGGCGCCGGGCTGCGCGGCCTGGAGGGCGAGAAGCCCACCCCGCTCTCCATGAGCGTGCTCTACTTCGACCAGCAGAAGCTGCTCCAGGCGTACGACACCATCACCGTCGGCGGCACCGGTCAGGCCCAGGTCAACCTGGAACGCCGCCTGGTGGAAAACCCGACCGCAGGTGTCTCCGCCACGCCCACGCCCACGCCCACGCCGACGCCGACCGGCTGAGCCGACGCGAGGCCGCAGGGGGCGACTGCCGCCCCTCGAATGCGACGGAAAGTAGACAGACAGCAACCCCCAACCACCCCCCTCGCCCCCTTTGCTCTGCCGCCCAATCTGCACCAGTCACTGTCGGTGCGCCTGGCCACGTTCACGCCGTCGTGAAGACGACCTGTCCGCGCTGGTCAACCCCGATGGTGCATCGGCGGCAGCAGAGCAAAGGACGAATTGTGGTGGCGTTGTTGACGGCTGCCATCACAGTGAGTTGCGAACGCGCTCTCCCTGCGCAAACTCACTCAGAGTGACAACACTCCTCGCCTGAGTCAGCGCAGGGCGATGGCGGCCAGGGCGGCGTTGACGATGCTGCCGGGCAGCAGGTCGTGCAGTTCGTACAGCTCGGCGACGCTGCCGGACTGGCCGAACTCGTCCACCCCGAGCGGCACCGCCGGCGCGCCGACCGCCGAACCGAGCCAGGCCATCGCGTGCGACGCGGCGTCGTGCACCGACACCACCGGCACCCGGTCGGCGAACGCGGACCGCAGCGCCCCCGGCACACTGGGCACGGTGGCCGTCCGGACGCCCTGGCGCAGGGTGCGCTGCCAGGCCCGGTAGAGCCGGTCCAGCGAGGTCACGTCCACCACGTGCGCGGCGATGCCCTCGTCGGCCAACTCCGCCGCGGCGGCCAGCACCTCGGGCAGCACCGCGCCCGAGGCGGCCAACTGCACCACCGGGGCGTCGGCCAGGTGCGGGTACGCCTGGTGCGCGTCGACCAGACGGTACGCCCCGGCGACCACCTGCCGGCGCAGCACCGCGTCGCCGAGCCGCGCCCGGGCCGCCTCGAACGGCGTCTGGTCCAGCGGTCGGGTGCTCAACCGGAAGTAGTACGCGCCGTCCTCGGCGGGCGCGGCGGTCGCGGCCGGTGCCGACCCGCCGGCGATCTGCCCGAGCGCGTCGCAGAGCAGCCAGTCGAGGCTCGCCGCGTACGCCGGCTCGACGAAGGTCACCCCGGGCAACTCCAGGCCGACCGACGCGGTGATGGTGGACTGGTGCGCGCCGCCCTCCGGAGCGAGGGTGATGCCGGACGGGGTGCCGGCCACCACGAACCGGGAGCCGGAGTACGTGCCGTACAGGAACGCGTCCAGGCCGCGCAGCACGAACGGGTCGTAGACCGTGCCCACCGGCAGCAGCGGCTGCCCGGACAGGTCCCAGGACAGCCCGAGCTGACCCAGCAGCAGGAACAGGTTCATCTCCGAGATGCCCAGTTCGATGTGCTGCCCGGCGGGGCTCTCGGTCCAGCGCAGCATCCGGTCCTCGGTCCATGAACGCTGCTCGGTCGGGGCGAACACCCCGGTCTTGTTGATGAACCCGGCCAGGTTGGTGGAGGTGGCCACGTCCGGGGCGGTGGTGACCAGGTAGCGGCCCACCTCGCGGTCCCGCGCCAGGTCCACGAGCACCCGACCGAAGACCTCCTGGGTGGAGATCGGCTTGGTTGCGCGTACTCCCGTGCTCTCCGGAACGGTGACCCCCAGCGCACGCTCGCGCGGCGCGCGGGACAGCGCCTCCCGGCGGGCGCCGGCCTGGATGCCGGCGGGTGACGCCGGGTCGAGGCGGTCCCACTCGGTCTCGGCGGTGAGGCCCTGTGCGGCGCGCAGCGTGTCCACCTGCTCCGTGCTGAGCAGCGCGGAATGGTTGCGCGGGTTGCCGGCGATGGGCAACCCCCAACCCTTCACGGTGTACGCGAAGACGACGCTGGGCCGGTCGGTGACCGCGTCGCACTGGGCGTACGCGTCGAGCATCGCCTGAAGGTCGTGCCCGCCCAGGTCGGTGACGAGCGGGCCGAGGTCCTCGTCGGTGATGTCGGCGATCAGCTCGGCGATGCCGGCCGGAGCGCCGTCGAGGAACTGCTTGCGCAGGGCCGGGCCGGCCAACCCGAACAGCGACTGGTACTGCTCGTTGGGCATCGCGTCGATCCAGTCACGCAACGCCTCGCCACCCGGCCGGGCGTACGCCTCGGCGAGCCGGCGACCGTACTTGACCTCCACGACGTGCCAGCCGGCCGCCTCGAACTGCCCCCGCCACTGGTTGATCCGGATGCCGGGGACCACCCGGTCCAGCGACTGGCGGTTGAAGTCGACGAGCCACATGACGTTGCCCAGCCCGGTGGTCGCCGGGTCGGCCACCGCCTCCCAGATGTTGCCCTCGTCCAGCTCGGCGTCACCGATCAGCGCCACGAACCGGGAGTGCGGTCGGGCCCCGAAGTGCGCGTCGACGTACCGCCGGGTGGCGGCGGCGAAGAGCGGTGCCGCCGCGCCCAGGCCGACCGACCCGGTGGAGAAGTCCACCTCGTCCGGGTCCTTGGTGCGCGACGGGTACGACTGGAGGCCACCACGGGCCCGCAGCCGGGGCAGGTAGGAGCGGTCCAGGTTGCCGAGCAGGTACTGGATGGCGTGGAACACCGGGGAGGCGTGCGGCTTCACGGCGACCCGGTCCTCCGCGTCCAGGTGCGCGAACCAGAGCGCGGTCATCGCCGTGACCAGGGAGGCGCTTGACGCCTGGTGGCCGCCCACCTTCACACCGTCGCCGGTGGCCCGGTCGTGGTTCGCGGCGTCCACGATCCGGGTGGCGAGCCAGAGCACCCGCCGCTGGATCTCGTCGAGGACATCGAGGTCGTGCTGGGTCACGGGGTCAGTCGCTCCAGGATCAGCTCCCGCAGGGTCTTCGCGTCGGCCTGACCCCGGGTGGTCTTCATGACCGCGCCGACGAGCGCGCCGACCGCCGCGACCTTGCCGCTGCGGATCTTGTCGGCGATGCCCGGGTTCGCCGCGATGGCCTCGTCCACGGCGGCGGTGAGCGCGCCGGTGTCCGACACGACCTCCAGGCCCCGGCTGGTCATGATCTCGGTGGGCGAGCCCTCACCGTCGACCACGCCCTCCAGCACCGTGCGGGCCATCTTGTCGTTGAGCTTGCCGGCGTCGACAAGCCCCTGCAGCTCCGCGACCTGGGCGGGGGTGGCACCGATCTGGGCCAGCTCCACACCACTCTCGTTCGCCCGGCGGGACAGCTCACCAAGCCACCACTTGCGGGCCGCGGCCGGCGTGGTGCCGGCGGCGACGGTGGCCTCGATCAGCTCGACCGCGCCCGCGTTCAACACCGACTGCATGTCCAGGTCGGACAGGCCCCACTGCTCCTGAAGGCGACGCCGGTGCACCCGGGGCAGCTCCGGCAGGGCGGCCTTCAGCTCGGCGACCCAGGCCGGGTCCGGGGCGATCGGCACCAGGTCCGGCTCGGGGAAGTACCGGTAGTCGGTCGCCGTCTCCTTCGAGCGACCCGGGGTGGTGTCGCCGGTGTCCTCGTGGAAGTGGCGGGTCTCCTGGGTGATCCGACCGCCCGCGTCGAGGACCGACGCCTGCCGCAGCATCTCCGAGCGGACCGCCCGCTCCACCGAGCGCAGCGAGTTGACGTTCTTCGTCTCGGTACGGGTGCCCCACTCCGCGCCGGGCAGGTTGAGCGAGGTGTTCACGTCACAGCGCAGCGAACCCTCCTCCATCCGCACGTCCGAGACGCCCAGGGTGCGGATCACGTCCCGCAGCTCGGCGACGTACGCCTTGGCCACCTCGGGGGCGAGCGCGCCGGTGCCGGTGATCGGCTTGGTCACGATCTCGACGAGCGGAATGCCGGCCCGGTTGTAGTCGACGAGCGACTCGGTCGCGCCGTGGATGCGGCCGGTGGCACCACCGACGTGCAGCGTCTTGCCGGTGTCCTCCTCGAGGTGCACCCGCTCGATCTCGATCCGCACCGTCTCGCCGTTGACCTCGACGTCCAGGTAACCGTCGACACAGATCGGCTCGTCGTACTGGCTGATCTGGAAGTTCTTCGGCATGTCCGGGTAGAAGTAGTTCTTCCGGGCGAACCGGCACCACTCGGCGATCGAGCAGTTCAACGCCAGGCCGATCCGGATGATCGCCTCGATGGCCGCCTTGTTGGCCACCGGCAGCGACCCGGGCAGGCCCAGGCACACCGGGCAGACCCGGGTGTTCGGCTCGCCACCGAAGTCGGTCGGGCAGCCGCACCACATCTTGGTGTTCGTGCCCAGCTCGACGTGGGTCTCCAGGCCGATCACCGGTTCGAAGCGCGCAACGACCTCGTCGTACGCGGGCAGTGTCGTGGTCATCGGGGCTCCCTCACAGCGCCGGTGGAGTGAACGTGCCGACGGCGGACTCCAACGCGGCGGCGACCCGGTACATCCGGTCGTCGGCCATCGTCGGGGCCATCACCTGCAGACCGACCGGCAGCCCCTCGGAGAGCCCACAGGGCACCGAGATGCCCGGCCCGCCGTACAGGTTCGTCGGAATCGTGTACAGGTCGGCCAGGTACATCTGGTACGGGTCGGCGGTCCGCGCGCCGATCGGGAACGCCACCGACGGGGTGGTCGGCGAGATCAGCGCGTCGACCCGCTCGAACGCGGCGGTGAAGTCCCGGGTGATCAGCGTCCGGACCTTCTGCGCCTGCCCGTAGTACGCGTCGTAGTAACCCGACGACAGCGCGTACGTGCCGACCATGATGCGGCGCTTGACCTCCGGGCCGAAGCCGGCCTCCCGGGTCAGCGACATGACCTCCTCCAGCGACCGGTTGCCGTCGTCGCCGACCCGCAGGCCGAACCGGACACCGTCGAACCGGGCCAGGTTGGAGGAGCACTCGCTCGGGGCGATCAGGTAGTACGCCGGCAGCGCGTACGCGAACGTCGGGCAGGACACCTCGACGACCTCGGCGCCCATCTTGGTCAGCGCGTCCACCGACTCGCGGAACGCGGCCATCACGCCCGGCTCGGCGCCCTCGCCGACGAACTCGCTGACGATGCCCAGCCGCACACCGGTCAGGTCACCGGTCGCCCCGAGCTTCGCCGCCGCCA
The DNA here is from genome assembly GCF_040649995.1 of Micromonospora sp. NPDC048835. NCBI lineage: Bacteria > Bacillati > Actinomycetota > Actinomycetes > Micromonosporales > Micromonosporaceae > Micromonospora > Micromonospora sp. NPDC048835. The sequence continues at coordinate 62,966 of NZ_JBEZGM010000010.1, forward strand.
CCACGTCCGGCACCGGCTGCGGGATCGAGGTGGAGTCACGCGGATCGTGGCCGGCGATCACCTGGTGCAGCAGGGCCGCGTCGAGCACGTTGCGGGCACACGGGCCGGGAGTGTCGAGCGACGAGGAGAAGGCGACGAGCCCGTACCGGGAGGTGCCACCGTAGGTGGGCTTCGCGCCCACCGTGCCGGTGACCGCACCGGGCTGGCGGATCGAACCGCCGGTGTCCGAGCCGATCGCCAGCGGCGCCTCGTACGCGGCCAACGCGGCGGCACTGCCACCACCCGAGCCACCCGGGATCCGGCTCAGGTCCCACGGGTTGTGCGTGGGGCCGTACGCCGAGTACTCGGTGGAGGAGCCCATCGCGAACTCGTCCATGTTGGTCTTGCCGAGCATCACCGTGCCGGCGTCCCGCAGCCGCTGCACGATCGTCGCGTCGTACGGCGGGCGCCAGCCCTCCAGGATCTTCGACCCCACGGTGGTCGGCACGCCCCGGGTCGCGAGCACGTCCTTGACCGCGACCGGCACACCCGCGAGCGGGCCCAACTCCTCGCCGGCGGCCCGGCGCTCGTCGACCGCGCGGGCCGCGGCGAGCGCGCCGTCGGTGTCGACGTGCAGGAAGGCGTGCACCCGGTCGTCGACCGCGGCGATCCGATCCAGGTGCGCCTGGGTCACCTCGACGGCGGACGTCTCGCCCCCGGCGACCAGGGCCGCGATCTCCGTCGCGGTCATTCCGGTCAGATCGCTCATGAGGCCACATCCTCGCTCAGGATCCGCGGTACGCGGAACCGCTGGTCCTCGACGTCGGGCGCGCCCGACAGCGCTTCCTCCGGAGTCAGGCACGGCGTGACGACGTCCTCGCGGAAGATGTTCGTCAGCGGCACCGAGTGCGAGGTCGGCGGGATGTCCGCGGCGGCGACCTCGCCGACCTTTGCGACCGCCTGGAGGATCACGTCGAGCTGGCCGGCGAACGTGTCCAGCTCCTCCTCGGTGACGGCGAGCCGCGACAGGCGCGCCAGGTGCGCGACCTCCTCGCGGGAGATGGCGGCCATCCGTGCCCCCTTCTGAATTCCTGCTGGTCGGGCGGTGTGCCGGCCGCGCGACGGGTGGAGCGTGACACGCGGTGACCGGAGCGAGTCTATTGTTCCGCTCCGGTGCCGCGTCCCCGACTCCCCCTCCGGCGGCCCTCGTGCCGGCTCAACGGGTGGGGCGCCGCGCCCCGTCGGACTGCGGGTGCCCGCCGGTCGGGCGGACCGGCCGGTACCGGGCCAGCCAGGTCACCAACTCCTCGGCCGGCATCGGCCGGGCGTAGAACCAGCCCTGAGCGGCGTCGCAGCCGGCGGCGTGCAGCATCCGCCAGGTCCGCTCGTCCTCGACACCCTCGGCGACCACCCGCAACCCCAGGGCGCCGGCCAGCTCGATCATCGACCGGACGATCGCCGCGTCGTCGGCGTCGTCGGCCATGCCGAGGACGAACGAGCGGTCCACCTTCACCTCGGACAGCGGCAGGCGGCGCAGGTGCTGGAGAGAGGAGTAGCCGGTGCCGAAGTCGTCGAGCGAGATTGCCACCCCGATCCGGTGCAGCCGGGAGATGGTGGCCAACACCCGACGCGGGTCGGCCATCAACGCGCCCTCGGTGATCTCGACCTGCAGCCGTTCGGCCGGCACCCCGTACCGGGCCAGCCGGTCGGCGATCTGGTCGGCGATCTCACCTGTGTGCAGGTCGCGCACGCTCACGTTTAGCGCCGCGCGCAGCCCGATGCCGGCCGCCGACCACTTGGCGAGCTGCTCCACCACGTCGTCGACGACGCGACGGGTGAGCAGTCGCATCACGGCGCTCTGCTCGGCGACCCGGATGAGTTCCTCCGGGTCGACCATGCCCCGCCGGGGGTGCCGCCACCGCAGCAGAGCCTCGACGCCGACCACCTCGCCGGTCGCGATGGCGATCTGCGGCTGGTAGTACATGGTGATGTCCCCGGCGTCGTCGGCCGGCTCATCGTCCGCGTGCCACCCGGTCGGTTCGATCGGCTGCCCCGGCGTACCCGGTCCGGCGTCCAGCCGTACCCCCGGGCGACCCTTGCCCACCGCGCTCCCGGTCGAGGCCCGCCGGCCGTTCGCGCCCCCGGCGGGCCGCTCCCGGAGCGGACCGGACCGGGTGCCGGCGACGGTGGCGCGGGCGTTTCGGCCCCGGATCGGGTCGGCTCCGGTGGCAATCCGGTTGATCAGCTCGTCGGCGTGCACCAGCCCGGCATCGGCACGTCGGCGGCGTGCCCACCACCTGGCGACTCCCGGCTGCGCCGTGGCGACCACCGGCGCCGGGTCCGCCGCCGGCGAGGGTCGGCCCGGCGTCGCGATGGGCAGCGGGCCGTCGGCCGTCGCCCCGGTGGGCAGCGCCGCCCCGTCACCGCCGCGCACCTCCGCAGAAGCACCAACTGGTACGTCGGCCGCGCGCTCGGTCTCGCTCGGCACCCCGGCCGACGGGCCGGCCTCCAGGACGCGGCGCAGGTCGGCGAGGAGACCGAGTCGCTCGGCGGAGTTGTGATCGGACTCCGGGGCGTACACGGCCACCGTGTCGTTGCGGTGCTTGGCGTCGTACATCGCCACGTCGGCGTGCCGCATCAGGGTGGCGAAGTCCTCGCCGTGCTCGGGGAAGAGGGCGATCCCGATCGACCCGCCCACGTCCAACGGCAACCCGTCCAGCGGCACCGGCTCGGCCAACGCCTGGACCACCCGGTCGGCCAACTCCCGCGCCTGACCGACGTCGGTCAGGCCGGTCATCACGATCGCGAACTCGTCACCGCCGAGCCGGGCGATCATCTGGGGTCGAGGTTGCACGTCGGTGAGCCGAGCGCTCACCTCGACCAGCAATCGGTCACCCACCGAGTGCCCGAGGGCGTCGTTGACGTTCTTGAAGCGGTCCAGGTCGATCAGCAGCAGCGCGAGCTGCCCGTCGGGTTCGCCACGGGCGGTCCGTTCGGCGTGCACGTGCACCTGCTCCGCGACCTCGGCCAGCAGGGCCTTGCGGTTGGGCAGCCCGGTCAGCGGGTCGGCGGCGGCGAGGTGCTGCTGTTCGTTCGTCAACCGCGCCATCCGGTAGACGGCGAAGAGCGGCACCAGCACCAGCGGGATCAACGCGGCACTGACCCGCGACGCGGCGACGAGCACCGGGGCGAGCAGCAGCAGTGAGCCGGTGGAGAGCAACTCGAAGCCGAGGCCCTGGCGGACCGTAGGCCACCAGCGGTCACCGAAACGCAGCCGCACCGCCCAGCTCACCAACCCGTAGTTGACGACGAACCAGGCAAGCGTGGCACCACCGACGGCGGCCACGTCGGTCCAGTGCAACCGCCCGCCGGAGAAGATCGTGCCCGACCCGAGCTGGATCACCCCGTACGAGGCGGCGAGAGCACACGCGTACTGGCCCACGTTGAACGCTGTGCGCCACGCGGCGTGCCGCATCCGCCAACCCGAGACGACCACGCCCACCGCCTGCACGACCACCGCCGGGCCTAGGCCCCAGCCGAGCAGGATCGCGAAGGTGAAACAGGTGGACGGGAACACCGCCGACGTCTGCCGGCGCCCCGGTGGAACGAACGGGCGCGCGTCGCAGACCACGGCGAGCGCGGCCATCGTCCAGAACGCCACCGGCAACTCGGACAACTCACCGGGGAGCGTCGCGAGTGGGACGGCGGCGGTCGACGCGGCGACCACCAGAATGCCGACGACGAAGGCGGCGAACGGTGCGACCCGCCCCGCAGGAAGCGAGTTGCGTGGGTCGGCGACCTCCACCACACCTCCCGACCGACCATCGGCGTGCCGGTGCGCACGCCGTGACCCAATGAAACGCCCTCGGCCCCCAGTTTCCCGGTATGACAGTCACGAATCGGTCGTAGTCGTAATTAAGTTGGTATACGCGGTCAGCCGCTCAGCTGAGCGACGTCCCGTGCGGCGTCCGGCCCCGCGTCGAGCAGGAGCCGGAAGCCGTCCTCGTCGAGCACCGGCACCTTCAGGCTGGCGGCCTTGTCGGCCTTCGACCCGGGGTTGTCCCCCACCACCACGAAGCTCGTCTTCTTGGAGACCGACCCGCTGACCTTGCCGCCCCGCATCTGCACCGCCTCGGCAGCCTGGTCGCGCGAGAAACCGGCGAGCGTGCCGGTCACCACCACCGTCAACCCCTCCAACGGGCGCGGCCCCTCGTCGACCGCCTCCTCGGCCATCCGTACGCCGGCCTCGGCCCACTTGCGGACCACCTCGCGGTGCCAGTCCACCGCGAACCACTCTCGGATGCTCGCCGCGATGGTCGGCCCGACCCCGTCGACCGAGGACAGCTCCTCCTCGGTGGCCGCGTCGATGGCGTCCATCGAGCGGAAGTGCCGGGCGAGCGCCTGGGCCGCGGTCGGGCCGACGTGCCGGATGGAGAGCGCCACAAGCACCCGCCACAGGTCCCGTTCCCGGGCGACCGCGAGATTGTCGAGCAGCTTGGTGGCGTTGGTGCCCAGGCTGCCGTCCTTGTTGACGAAGAACGGCGACCGGGACAACTGCTCGGCGTCCAGCAGGAAGAGGTCGCCCTCGTCGCTGATGATCTCCGCGTCGAGCAGGGCGGCGGCGCCCTTGTAACCGAGCACCTCGATGTCGAACCCACCACGGCCGGCGAGGTGGAACACCCGCTCCCGCAACTGCGCCGGGCAGCTGCGGGTGTTGGGGCAACGGATGTCCACGTCGCCCTCCTTCGACGGCGCGAGCGGGGTGCCGCAGGCCGGGCAACTGGTCGGCATGACGAACGGCCGGGCATCGGCGGGCCGCAGGTCGACCACCGGGCCGAGCACCTCGGGAATGACGTCGCCGGCCTTGCGCAGCACCACCGTGTCGCCGATCAGCACCCCCTTGCGCTCCACCTCGCGGGCGTTGTGCAGGGTCGCCAGCGCGACCGTGGAACCGGCCACGCGCACCGGCTCGAGCACGGCGAACGGGGTGACCCGACCGGTGCGCCCCACGTTGACGTCGATGTCGAGCAGCGTGGTGGTGACCTCCTCCGGTGGGTACTTGAAGGCGATCGCCCAGCGGGGCGCACGACTTGTCGACCCGAGCCGACCCTGGATGGAGACCGGATCGACCTTGACCACCACGCCGTCGATCTCGTGCTCGACGTCGTGCCGGTGCTCGGCGTAGTAGGCGATGAACTCCGCGACACCGGCCAGGTCCGGGACGACCCGCCACCTGTCGCTTGTCGGCAGACCCCACGACTTGAGTGCCGCGTACGACTCGGACTGCGCCGTGGGCTGGAACCCCCGACGGGCGCCGATGCCGTGCACCACCAGGCGCAGCGGCCGGGTGGCGGTGACCCGGGGGTCCTTCTGCCGGAGGCTGCCGGCGGCGGCGTTGCGAGGATTGGCGAAGGGCGCCTTGCCCTGCTCCACCAGACCCGCGTTGAGGTCGGCGAACGCGGCGATCGGGAAGTAGATCTCCCCCCGGACCTCCACCAGCTCGGGGATGTGCGGGAACTCGGCGGACGGAGCGAGCTGGCCGGGCACGTCCCGGATGCTGCGGACGTTTGCGGTGACGTCCTCACCGGTGCGCCCGTCGCCCCGGGTCGCGGCCCGGACCAGCCGACCGTTCTCGTAGGTCAGGTTGATCGCCAGCCCGTCGACCTTCAGCTCGCACAGGTAGGGCACCGGGCCGCCGGCGTCACGTTCGACCCGCTCGGCCCAGGCCGCCAACTCCTCGTCGGCGAAGGCGTTGTCGAGCGAGAGCATGCGTTCGGCGTGGGTGACCGGGGTGAAGTCGGTGGAGAACGTGCCACCCACCCGCTGGGTCGGCGACTCGGGCGTCCGCAGCGCCGGGAACTCCGCCTCCAACGCCTCCAACTCGCGCAACTGCCTGTCGAAGTCGGCGTCGGGGATGGTCGGCGCGTCCAGGACGTAGTAGCGGTACTGGTGCTCGGTCAACTCCTGACTCAGGGCGGCATGCCGCTCCCTGGCCTGCGGCGTCGGCTCAGCCCCGGCCGCCGCCTCCTGCGCCGGGCTGACCTGCTGACCGATCTGCTCCTCGGACACACCGCCACCTTCGGACACGCCTGCGACCTCCCTGATCACGCTACTCCGGCACCGTATCGGGCCGGTGGGACAATCCGCCGCCCGCCCGCGCCCGAAGCGACCCGCCCTCAGTCACGCCCCGTGATCCGTTGATCCACCCCTCCCGCGATCTTGCAGTTACTGTCGCGAAATAAGGGACCTTCCGTGCATTTCGGCGACCGAAACTGCAAGATCGGCGCCGGCGGGGCGGCGGCGGTGTGGTTGGCGGGCGACTCCGACCACGGCGTGCGAGGATCGCCGGACGATGGCGGTCCGTGGGACGCCGGGAGGCGGAGGTACGGATGCGCGAGGCGTTGTTCTGGGCGGCGGCGATCCTGCTGGCGGTGGCCGCCGGCTGGGCGTGGAACAGTTGGCGGCACCGGGAGGCCGAGCGGCGTCGGGAGACCGGGCCGGGTCGGGGCAGCACCGGCGGTCGTCGTTCCGCCCCGCCCCGGCCACGTGGCGCCGAGCGGCCGTCCACCACACCCCGCCCGCGCGACACCGACCGGCACGACGGTGATCCGGCCCCCGGTGAGATCTGGTGGGCCGACGTGCCGTACGCCGACGGCAGCGGGTCGAAGGTGCGCCCATGTCTGGTGCTGCGCGTCGACTCCCGGGGCGCTGACGTCCTGAAGATCACCAGCCAGGACAAGAGCGACCGGGACGACCACGTGCGGATTCCCACCCGGGACTGGGACCCCGGCGCGGAACACGACAGCTACCTCAGCCTCACCGAGCCGGTCCGGATCAGCCCGGCCGCCTTCGCCGACCGCGCCGGGCGCTGCGACGCCGACCTGTGGCGAAAGGTACGCAACCTGCGCCACCTGACCAACCCCTGACCACCCTTCGACCACCCTGACAGCCCTCGCGGCCGACCGCCGAATTTGATCAACTCGCGTTCCTGAAAGTCGCGGCGTCCAAGGCTCCCGGATACCCCGGTTTCCAGGACCCCGAGTCGATCACGCCAAAGGGCCCGCGAGCCAGGCCGGACCAGGCCAGGCCAGGCCGGACCAGACCAGGCCGGACCAGACCAGGCCAGGCCGGACCAGGCTGCGGTCAGTCCCAGGCCGCGCCGAGCGTGGCCAACTGGTCGGCGTACTCGATGCGGTCGGCCCACTCGCGCGGCCAGCCGGTCATGCCGACGGCCGCGCCCACGAATGCGCCGGCCAGGGCGGCGATCGAGTCGGAGTCGCCGGCGGTGGTCGCGCCCCGGGCCAGCGCCGCGACCGGGTCGTCGGCGTGCCGTACGGCGCAGAGCAGCGCGGTGGCCAGCGCCTCCTCGGCCACCCAGCCCTCCCCGGTGGCCTGGCACGGGTCACCGCCGTCGTCCGGCTGCGCCAGGGTGTCCGTCAGTCGGCCCAGCACCGCCAGGCACTCGTCCCAGCCCTGGGCGATGAACTCCTCCGGCGTGCCGACCCCCGGGCGCTGCCAGAGGTCGCCCAGCCACCGCTCCCGGTAGACCAGGCGCTGGGCGAGCGCCCGCTCGGTGAGCAGCGCGGGCACCTCAGGCAGGGTGGCGCCCGCGCGCAGCGCGGAGACCGCGTACGCGGTGAGTTCGCTTGCGGCCAGCCCGGTCGGGTGGCCGTGGGTCAGCCCGGCCTGCAACTGGGCCAACCCGGCGAGCGTGTCCAGGTCAACGTCGAGCAACCCGACCGGGGTGACCCGCATGTTGGCCCCGCAGCCCTTCGAGCCGGCCACCGTCGCCTCCTGCCAGCGCACCCCGCGACTCAGCTCGGCGCAGGCGCGCAGGCAGGTCATGCCCGGGGCGCGGTTGTTGTCCGGGCTGACCGCCCAGGCCAGGAAGCGTCGCCGCAGCAGTGGCTCGACCGCCTCCGGCGTGAACGACGGCGCCTCGTGCAGCGCCCAACCCACCGCCAGGGCCATCTGGGTGTCGTCGGTGACCAGTGCGGGCTCGCCGGCCAGCTCGCGTGGACCGGCCGGGCCGTACCGGCGCTCGATATCGGCGACGGTCAGGAACTCGGTCGGCTTGCCCAGCGCGTCACCGTAGGCGAGGCCGAAGAGCGAACCGGAGGCGCGAAGCGCAGAGGTGTGGATCACGGCGGCCATCATGCCTGCCCGCCGCGACCCACGGTGGGCTCAGTCCCAGCAGAGGCAGAACGGGTGGCCGGCCGGGTCGGCGTAGACCCGGAAGCCCTCGCCCTCACCCGGCAGTCGTCGAGCGCCGAGCGCGAGCGCCGCCTTCTCGGCAGCCTCGATGTCGTCCACCGTCACGTCGAGGTGGAACTGTTGTGGACGCTCGGGATCCGGCCAGGCCGGCGGCCGCAGGTCGAGCGCCTGCTGGAAGGCCAGACGCGGCTGGTGACCGGGCGGACCACCGAGCACCACCCAGTCGTCGCCGGACGTGCCCTCGGTCAACGGCACGCCGAGCAGCTCGGCGTAGAACGACGCGAGCACGTGCGGATCCGGGCAGTCGATCACCACTGAACGTAGCTGTCCAATCATGACCGCCATCCTGCCCAGCGGGTACGACAGGAAACCTCACACCTCGGCGAGCCGTCGGCCGGCGTCCCGGCACGCCGCGAGCACCGCCCGGGCGTACTGCGGGGTCGCACCGGCGAGGCCACAGGCCGGAGTGACCACCACCTGCTCGGCGAGCTGCCGGCGGGAAAAGCCCAGGCGGTCCCAGACCTGGCGTACCCGATCGGCGATCTGTGCGGAGGTCGGCGCGCCACCGGCCGACGGCGGCCGGGTCGGCGCGGCCCCGGCCAACACCCCGAGGCCGGCGTCGATCGCCTCGCCCAACGGGTCGAGCTTGGTGACGAGGTCCAGGTCGAGGGCGACCGCGACGGCGCCGGTGGAGCGGATCAGCTCCAACGGCACGTCCGGGGCGCAGCAGTGCACCAGCGTCGGTACGCCGACCGCGTCGACGACCGTGCGCAGCAGCGCGGCGGCGTCCACCGAATCGACCGCCCGGTACGCGCCCAGCCCGCTCTCCGTCGGCACCCGCCCGGCCAGCACGGTCGGCAGCGACGGCTCGTCCAGTTGCAGCAGCACCGACGCCTGGGGCAGCCGACGGGCGACCGCCGCGACGTGCGCGCGCAGCCCTTCGGCGAGGGAGCCGGTCAGGTCCCGGACCGCGCCGGGGTCGCGCAGCAGCCGGCCACCGATCGGCAACTCCAGGGAGGCGGCCAGGGTGAGCGGGCCGGCGGCCTGCACCTTGATCGGCCCGGCGTACCCCTCGGCCTGCTCGGCGAGCTGGTCCAGGTCGCGTTCCATCAGGTCACGGGCCCGGCGCAGGTCGCGGCCCGCGCGTGGGGCGACCCGCCACCGCCCCGCGTACACCTCGACGGGCAACTCGACGAGCAGCCCGGCGGACCTGCCGATCATGTCCGCTCCGGGGCCCCGGGCCGGCAACTCGGGCAGGTGCGGCAGGTCGGGAAGCTCACCGAGGACCACCCGCTGGGCCTCGCCGATGTCGGTGCCGGGCAGCGAACCGATTCCGGTTGCCGCGCCAGCCGGCCAGGGCCACGCCTGATCTGTCACGGGCGAAGGCTATCCCGCGGACACCCGGGCCGTGCGGTCAGCCGGTGATGGTCGCGGAGCCGAGGACCACGTCGCCGGCCGGGTCCGGCCGGTACGCCACCACGGCCTGGCCGGCGGCGACCCCGCGCACCGGTCGACGCAGCTCGGCGTGCAGCCGGTCACCGTTCAGGGCGACGGTCGCCGGCACCACGTCGCCGTGCGCGCGCAACTGCACCTCGCACTCGACCGGCGCGTCCGGGCGCGCCCCACCGGTCCAGACCGGCCGTACGGCGTGCACGTCGGACACCTCGAGCGCCTCGGCCGGGCCCACCGTCACCGTGTTGGTCTTCGGCGTGATGGAGAGCACGTAGCGCGGCCGACCGTCCGGGGCGGGACGGTCCAGGTGCAGACCGCGACGCTGCCCCACCGTGTACGCGTACGCGCCGCTGTGACTGCCGACGACCGCGCCGGTGGCGGCGTCCACCACGTCGCCGGGGGCCGCACCGAGCCGGCCGGCCAGGAAGCCGCGGGTGTCCCCGTCGGCGATGAAGCAGATGTCGTGCGAGTCGGGCTTGTCGGCCACGGCCAGGCCACGCTCGGCAGCCTCCGCGCGGACCTGCGCCTTCGTCGAGTCACCGAGCGGGAACATCGAACGGTCGAGCTGCTCGCGGGTGAGCACGGCGAGCACGTACGACTGGTCCTTGGCCAGGTCGACGCTGCGCCGCAGCAGCCCGTCCGCGCCGAGGCGGGCGTGGTGCCCGGTCACCACCGCGTCGAAGCCCAGGGCCACCGCCCGGTCCAGCACCGCCGCGAACTTGATCTTCTCGTTGCAGCGCAGGCAGGGATTCGGGGTACGGCCGGCGGCGTACTCGGCGACGAAGTCGTCGACCACGTCCTCGTGGAAACGGTCGGCCATGTCCCAGACGTAGAACGGGATGCCGAGCACGTCGGCCGCCCGCCGGGCGTCCCGGGAGTCTTCCAGGGTGCAGCAGCCGCGCGCCCCGGTCCGGTAGGTCTGTGGGTTGCGCGCCAGAGCCAGGTGTACGCCGGTCACGTCGTGCCCGGCCGCCACCGCCCGCGCCGCCGCCACGGCCGAGTCAACCCCACCCGACATCGCCGCCAGAACCCTCACCGACCCACTCCCCTTCCCCGTCCCATCCGTTCCCCCACGACAACCCTATCCACCACCCCCGAAAACCCCCGCCCCACCAAACCCCAACCCCCACCCCGTCACCCCACCCCGTCCCGCCCCGCACCGCCTTGCCCCGTCGCCCCGCACCGCCTTGCCCCGTCGCCCCGCCCCGCCTTGCCCCGTCGATCATGGAGTTGTGGCGCCCGGAAGAATGCGAATAGCACCTTTTGCCACCCACCACAACTCCTTGATCGACGCCCGAAGGAGCGGGGCACGCTCGGAGGGGTGGGGCAGGGGCGAGGGGGGGGCGGCGGCGCGGGCGCGGTTAGCGGGGGGTGCGGAGGGCGGCGGCTCGGCGGGCTCGGTCGACTGCTGCCGGTAGGGCCGCGATCAGTGCGTCGATGTCGGCCTGGGTGCTGGTGTGGCCCAGGGTGAAGCGCAGCGAGGAGCGGGCGCGGTCGTCGTCGGCGTCCATCGCGAGGAGTACGTGCGAGGGCTGGGCCACACCGGCCGAGCAGGCGGAGCCGGTCGAGCAGGCGATCCCCTGGGCGTCGAGCAGGAGCAGCAGGGCGTCGCCCTCACAGCCGGGGAAGGAGAAGTGCGCGTTGCCGGGCAGCCGGTCGGTCGGGTCACCGTTGTAGATCACCTCGGGCACTGCCCGGCGGACCCGCTCGATCAGGTCGTCGCGCAGCGCGGCCACCCGGGCCGCGTACTCCTGCTGGCCCTTCACGGCCGTCTCCACGGCGACCGCGAAGGCGACGATGCCCGCGGTGTCCAGGGTGCCGGATCGGACGTCGCGTTCCTGGCCGCCGCCGTGCAGCAGTGGCGTGGCCGGCACGTCCCGGGCGAGCAGCAGCGCGCCCACTCCCATCGGGCCGCCCAACTTGTGCCCGGTGACGGTCAGCGCGGCGACGCCGCTGGCGGCGAAGTCGACGGGCACCTGACCGACCGCCTGGATGGCGTCGGTGTGGAAGGGCACACCGTGCTCGGCGGCGACGGCGGCCAGCTCGGCCACCGGCTGGACGGTGCCCACCTCGTTGTTCGCCCACATGGCGGTGACGACGGCCACCCGGTCGGCGTGCGCGGCCAGCTCGGCGCGCAGGTCCTCCGGGTCGAGCCGACCGACGGCGTCCACCGGCAGCAGGCCGACTTCGGCGCCCTCGTGCTCGGCCAGCCAGTCGACCGCGTCCAGCACCGCGTGGTGCTCGACGGCGCTGGAGACCACCCGGCGGCGGTCGGGGCCGGCGCCCCGCCGGGCCCAGAAGATGCCCTTGACCGCGAGGTTGTCGCTCTCCGTGCCGCCACCCGTGAAGATCACCTCGGAGGGCCGGGCGCCGAGCACGGCGGCCACGCGTTCGCGCGACTCTTCGACCCGTCGGCGGGCGCGGCGGCCCGCAGCGTGCAGGGAGGACGCGTTGCCGACCTCGCGGGCGGTAGCGACGTACGCCTCCAGTGCCTCGTCGAGCATCGGAGTCGTCGCCGCGTGATCCAGGTAAGCCATCGCCCTCAAGCGTACGGCCGACACGTGGGGGGCCGAATGCCGGAGGGGACCGCACGCGACGGCCGGGGTGGAAGTCCACCCCGGCCGGATACGCGCGGGCCTGTTCAGGCGGGTACGGCGGTGACGACGATGTTGTCCCGGTACTTGCGCGCCTTGGCGTCGAACGGGCCACCACAGGTGATCAGGGTCAGCCGTGGCTTGCCGTCGCGGGCGAAGTACCGCTCCAACGGGATCTTGGTCTTGGCGTACTCCTCCCGGGCGACGACCCGGTAGCGCCGCCGCTCGCCGTCGCTGCCGGTCGCGGTGAGCGTGTCCCCCTGGTCCAGCTCCCGCAGCCGGAAGAACGCCCCCTTGCCCTGCTTGGCGCTGTCCACGTGGCCGGCGATGACCACCGAGCCGGCGTCCGCCTCCAGGCCGGGGCCGTAGCGGTACCACCCGATCTGGTCGACGCTCGGCGGCACCTCGAACTCGTTCGTCCGCTCGTTGATGCCGACGGCGTTGACGGTGGCCGTGACGTCGATCTCCGGGATCAGCAGCCGGACCGGCGGGACGGTCTTCGCACCGTTTGGCAACTCGCCTGCGGTCACCGGCACCGACGGGGCGTCGGTACCGGCCGGCGGGGCACTGGTGAGGGCTGTCGCCTCGTCGGCCCCCACCGTCCCGGCCGGCTGGTTGGCGCACGCCACCAGCGTGGCGACGGTGAGCGCGGCAACGCCGGCGGCCACCGCCGCCAGCGCGCCGCGGTTGCGCACCGTCACTTGCGGCCGGTCCGTGCGGTCGCCATCCGCACCCCACCACCAAGGAGCAGGAGTACGCCGACACCGGTGAGCACGTACCACCAGGTGTGCACGCCCGTGCCGGCCTGGCCGCCGTCACCGCTGGGCACGCCGCCTGGGGCGGAGTGCAGGCCGGTGATGGTCTGGGCCACCACGTCGAGGCTCTTGCCCTCGGCGGAGCCGATCGCGTAGACGATCGTGGCGGTGCCTTCCTTGAGGTCGAGGTCCGCCGGGCCGATGGCCACGGTGTCGGTGCCGGCGAGCACCACGTCCGCCTTGACGGTGCCCGCGTCGACGTCGCCCTTGGCCTCGTTCGGGTTGGTGAGGTCCTCGAAGACCGGGGTGCCGCCGGCCCGGACGTCGACCGCCGGGGCGGCGGCGGTGTGCCGGACGATCAGCCGGGCCTTGCCGGCGGCGACCTTCGAGACGTCGTTCACGAACGGCGTGATCTTCGGCTGGCCGGCGGCGTCGAGGTGGGCGGCGATGCTGACGTTCGCACCGCCCGGCACCGCGGCGTTGTCGACCTTGAGGATCGCGCTGCCGATCGGCTCGCCCGGCTTGGTGAGCGCGATGTCGTAGTCGCCCTCCTCCAGGTTCAGCGGGCCGGCGACGTCGCCGGGCTTGAAGTTGTCGAGCGTCTTCTTGCCGTTGACGTAGACGTCGACGGGGGTGTCCGGGATGCCGTGCACGACGGAGACCTTCGAGGTGGCGGCGTACGCGGGGCTGGCGGTGAACGCGCCGACGCCGGTGAAGGCCAGCGCCGCGACCGCGCCGCCCGCGGCGACCCGACGGAAGTACGAGAGCTGCATGTCTGCCTCCTGGTGATAACTGCTGATTCGTCAGGCCGGGCTTGCAGAACGGGTTACGCCGGCTCCCGAACGGGCGGATGCGCCCCGGAGGCACTTTTCTTTTCCGGCCTCGACTGCATCCGCAACGGGGTCGGGGGACGAAGAGCTGGTGAGATGACATCGACCGGGGAAGTGGGGCGGGGACTGTGGCAGCTACAGTCGGGCATGCCCCATCGAAGGCGAGCCGCCCGATGACGGCGCTACGACAGGAACCGGACCCTCCGGTGGACGACCTCGACCGCAGATTCCGTGACGGCGACGACGTGGCGCTGCGCGAGGCGTACGACCGTTACGGTCGTGCCGTGCTCCACCTGGCCACGTCCATGCTGGCGAACCGCAGCGACGCCGAGGACGTCACCCAGGCGACGTTCGTCGCCGCCTGGCTGGGTCGCGACACGTTCGACCCGGCCAAGGGGTCGCTGATCGGTTGGCTGCTCGGCATCGGCCGGCGGAAGGTGATCGACCGGATGCGCGCCTCGGCCCGGGAGACCCGGGTGGTGGAGACGGTCCGACAGTTGCCCGAGCCGGCGCAGACCCAGCCGGACCCGGACCGCGTGGTGGACCGGTTGGTGATCGCCGACGAGCTGGCGCGTCTCCCGGACGACCAGCGACGGATGCTGGAGCTGGCCTTCTACGACGACCTGACACACCAGCAGATAGCCACGGTGACCGGGGTGCCGCTGGGCACCGTGAAGAGTCACATCCGACGCGGCATGGCGAGCTTGAAGCGCAGATGGGAGGTGGACGGTGCAGCACCTGGACCACGACCGGCTGGTATTTCTGGCACTCGGTGAGAGCGAGGCGGTCGACGGGGAGAGCACCCACCTCGGCACCTGCGCGCTCTGCCGGGCGGAGGTGGCGACCCTTCGGCAGGTGGCGGGGCTCGGCGCCGAGACCCAGGGCCTGACCGACCTGCCCGACCCGCCGGAGCACGTCTGGCAGGGCATCGAAGCCCAGGTCAGGGCGGTGGAGGCCGGCCCGTTGCGGACCGAAGCCCGTCGACACCTGGTGCCCGGACAGGCCGACACCACGACGGCCGGACAGGCCGACACCACGATGGCCGAGCGGACCTCCGGCGCGGTGGCCGGGTCGACGGTGACCCGGCTGGACCCGGCGCGGCGATCCCGCCGGGGTCGCGGCTGGTCCGGTTGGGTGGCCACCGCGGTGACCGCGGCCGCCGCCGCGGCGGTCGGCGTGGTGGGCACCGTCTCGGTGCTGCGACCCGACGATCCGACGCCCACCCCGCAGCCGGTGGTGGTGGCGAGCGCACCGCTCGCGGCGTACGGTGCGACGCCCCCGACGGCCAAGGGCGACGCCCGCGTTCTCCAGGACGGCCAACTACATCTGCATGTGGCGAATCTCCCGAGCGTCCCTGGGTACTACGAGGTCTGGCTCATCAATCCGACGACGATGGAGATGTTCTCGATCGGCACCCTGGGGGGCGGCTCGGACGCGCTGCTACCCCTGCCCCCGAATGTCGACCTCAAGACCTACTCGGTGGTCGACGTCTCCGCCGAGCAGTACGACAACAACACCCGCCACTCCGGCGACAGCCTGCTGAGGGGCTCCCTGACGGGCTGATCGGCGGGCCGGCTCAGCTCCCCGGCTCGCCGATCAGCTCCCCACCTGGCAGTGGCCGCCCGTTCGCACGGGCGGCCACTGTCGTTCGCAGGGTCACTTGCGCTTGCGGATCTCCTCGGCAGCCTGCGGGACGATCTTGAACAGGTCGCCGACCACACCGAAGTCGGCCAGTTCGAAGATCGGCGCCTCGCCGTCCTTGTTGACCGCGACGATGGTCTTCGAGGTCTGCATGCCGGCCCGGTGCTGGATGGCACCGGAGATGCCGAGGGCGACGTAGAGCTGCGGGGAGACCGTCTTGCCGGTCTGACCCACCTGGAACTGGTGCGGGTAGAAGCCGGAGTCGACGGCCGCGCGGGACGCGCCGACGGCGCCGCCGAGCAGGTCGGCCAGCTCCTCGACCAGCTTGAAGTTGTCGGCGTTGCCGACGCCGCGACCGCCGGAGACGACCACGCCGGCCTCGGTCAGCTCGGGGCGGGAGCCCTTCTGCTCGGCGACCCGCTCGACGACCTTGGCCAGCTTGTCCGTGTCGGTGACCGACACGCTGAGCTGCTCGATCGCCGGGCTGGCCGCCGCCGGGGCGGGGGTGACCGAGTTGGGCCGGACGGTGACCAGCGGCAGACCCTTGGTGACCTTGGACTTGACGATCGTCGAGCCGGCGAAGGCGACCTGCGTCGCGGTGCCGTCGGCGTCCAGGCCGACCACGTCGGTCAGGATGCCGTTGTCGAGCTTGACGGCGAGCCGGGCGGCGATCTCCTTGCCCTCCTGGGCAGAGGCCAGCAGCACGGCGACGGGCTGCACCCGCTTGACCAACTCGGCCAGCACGGTCGCCTTGGGGGCCACCAGATAACCGTCGATCTCGTCACCCTCGGCGGCGTAGATCTTCTCCGCGCCGTACTCGCCCAGCTTGCCGCTCAGCGCCTCGGCGGCACCGGCGCCGCCGAGCACCACCGCGCTCGGGGTGCCCAGCTCACGCGCGAGGGTGAGCATTTCCAGGGTGACCTTCTTGACGCCGAATTCCTTCGTGGCTTCGACGACGACGAGAACCTCGGACATGTCAGAACCCCCCTCTCACACGAACTTCTCGGTGGCGAGGAACTCGACCAGCTTGACGCCGCCCTCGCCCTCGTCGGTGACCTTGGCGCCGCCGGAGCGCGGGGGACGCTTGGTGTGCTCGACGACGGCGCTCGTCGCGCCGTCGAGGCCCACCTCGTCGGCCGCGACGCCGAGGTCGGCAAGCGAGAGCGTCTGCACCGGCTTCTTCTTGGCGGCCATGATGCCCTTGAAGGAGGGGTAGCGCGGCTCGTTGATGGTGTCCCAGACGGAGACCACGGCGGGAGTCGCGGCGGTGACCACCTCGTAGCCCTCCTCGGTCTGCCGCTCGACGGTGAGCGTCGCGCCGTCGACGGTGAGCTTGCGGGCGCCGGTCAGCGCCGCGACACCCAGCCGCTCGGCGATCATGTGCGGCATGACCTGGACCCGACCGTCGGTGGACTCGGCACCGCAGATGACCAGGTCGGCGTTGAGCTGACCGAGCGCGGCGGCGAGCACCTTCGAGGTGGCGACGGCACACGAACCGTGCAGGGCGTCGTCGAGCACGTGCACGGCCTTGTCCGGGCCCATGGAGAGCGCCTTGCGGATCGACTCGGTCGCCCGGTCCGGACCCATGGTCAGGATGGTGACCTCACCGCCGTGCGCTTCCTTGATCTTCAGGGCCTCCTCGATGGCGTACTCGTCCATCTCGTTGATCACGTTGTTCGCCGAACCGCGGTCGACGGTGTTGTCGTCATTGCGCAGGTTGCGGTCCGCGCCCGAATCAGGCACCTGCTTGACGAGTACGACGATGTTCATCGCGCTTCGACGACCCTCCTGTGTGGTGTTGCGATTCGCTCGCCCGGTCTGGGGCGCAGCGTCGCGCGTCGGTCGACGTCAGGTCAACCGCGGGCGGTTGTGCAGTTGCCCACGACGCAATGTTACCTGCCAGTAGGTTGCGCTCCCGCAGCACTCAGGGTGACACAGCTCACCGACGCCCGGCCGGTCAGGCGGGCTCGGCCAACGCCACCCGGATCTGGTCGATGGCCGCCGCCTCGGCGGGTGCCACCCCGTCGTGCGCCCGGGCCACCTGGTCCGCCGCGGCCAACACCAGTTCGCGGTACGCGTCCACCTCCCGCGGGGACTTCTCCCGCAGGATCCGCACCGCCCGCCCCAGCGCCGGCAGCACCACCGACTCGATCTCGAGCTGCGAGTCCCGGGGCAGCCGCGGCAGCGGGCCGGTGGTCAGCGCCTCCTTGACCGTGCCACTGGCCTCGGCGAGCGCGCCGGACGCGGCGATGCTCTCCCGGATCACCCCCAGCACTCCCGGGTCGGCGTTGGAGACCAGGAAGACGGCACCGAAGGCGCCGGTCTTGAGGGTCAGGCGCTCCTCGTCCGTCAACCGCTGCTCCATGATCACGGAGTGTAGACGTACGGGGTGGTGGTGGTGACCGGGACGAGGCCGAGCCGCTGGAGGATGGGCCGGCTGTCCTCGGAACAGTCGACCTGCATGAGCGTCCGACCCCGCTGCTCGGCAAGCCGCGCCCGGTAGTTGACCAACGCCCGGTAGATGCCCTTGCGCCGCCACTGCGGCAACGTCGAGCCGCCCCACATCGTGGCGAAGCCGGTGTTCGCCGGGAAGCGCACCCAGCCGGCGCTCACCACCGCCCCGTCCACCTCGGCCACCACCACGGTGATCGAGGTCGGGTCGGCGTCGATCTCCTTGGCCAGACCCGTCACGAGGTGCGAGCGGTCCTCCTGCCAGACCTCCTCCTCCATGGCGGCGATCCGCTCCAGGTCCTCCCGGGCGGTCACCTCACGCAGGCGTACCCCCTCGGGAACGACAGGCAGCGCGGCGGCCAACGGGGCGACCGGCCCGACCACGACGGTCTCCCGGTCCTCGGGGACGAAGCCGGCGGCGCGCAGCCGGTCCGCCAGGTCGGCCGGCTCGTCGTGCTCGTTGAGCTTCCACTCGACCGACTGGCCACGCTCCCGGAACAGCCGCACCTGCCGCTCGATCAACTCGTCCAGCGCGTCGCCGGTCAACCCGCCCAGGTCGCGGTAGGTGAGGAAGCCGCCGGAGTCGAGCCCGAGGATGCGGACCAGCGGCCCGTCCCGCTCCACCGTCACCCCGGCCGGAACCGGGTCGGGGATCTCCGGGCGGAGTTGGTTGTCGTAGGCGTCGCGCAGCGTCATCACGTCGAGATCAGTCACCGGCCCAGGCTAAGCGGCATGGGAAGTGGATATCCTCCCACTGTGTGGGAGGCGATCAGGCGATGGTTCGACCCGGCGGAGCTGCGCTCGGTCGGTGAGACCCCTGACTACCGGTTCTCGCTGGCCAACGAACGGACCTTCCTCGCCTGGTTGCGCACCGGACTGGCGCTGGTGGGCGGCGGGTTGGCCGCCGCACAGTTCCTGCCGCCGCTCGCGATGAGCCACCTGCGGGAGGCGATCGCGGTGACGCTGCTGCTGCTCGGCGGGCTGGTCGCGATCCGCGCCGTGGACCACTGGGCCCGTACCGAACGGGCCATCCGGCTCGGTCAGGAACTGCCCGCGTCGCGGTTCCCCGCCGTCCTCGCCATCGCCGTGGGCGTCGGAGCGGTGCTGCTCGTCGTGGCCGTCCTGACCCGGGCCGTCGGCGGGCGGTGAGCATCGGACGCGACCCGGGGCTGCAACCGGAGCGGACCCGGCTGGCCTGGCGGCGCACGCTACTCGCGGCGACGGTGGTGACCGCGCTGGCCGTCCGGCTGGCCTCGACAGGCGACCCGGCCGGGGCGCTGCTCGCCGGGGTCACGGTGGTGCTGTGGGGTGCCCTGCTGGCGCTCTGCTGGCCCCGCGCGACAGGCACCGGACCGGCCCGCACCGGCGGCCGGACCCTACCGCTCGTCGCGTTCGGCACCGTGGCACTCGCGCTACTGGGAGTGCTGCTGGTGCTCCGCAGACTGGGGTGACGGGAAACGGTGCGCCATGATGGGTGCATGGCCCGGCTTGGCGTACTCCTCTTCCTGGTGCAGATCGTCCTCGCGGTCTGCGCGCTGATCAGCTGTCTCTCCGCCGAGGAAGGTCAGATCCGTGGCCTGCCCCGGATCGTCTGGGTGCTGATCATCCTGTTCTTCCCGCTGGTCGGCTCGATCGCCTGGTTCGTCGCCGGCCGGCAGCGCAGCCCCGGCGGCGGCAAGGGCTGGCCGGGCGTGAGCGGCGGCGCCGAGCGGCAGCGCCGCCGGCCGGTGGCCCCCGACGACGACCCGGAGTTCCTCCGCTCCGTCGAGGAACGCGCCAAGCAGCAGGACCAGGAGCTGTTCCGCCGCTGGGAGGAAGACCTGCGTCGGCGCGAGGACGACCTGCGCCGCCATGACGGCGAGCCGCCGCGCGAGGGTGACCGGCCCGAGGTGTGAGCGCACCCGCCGCCGCCGGCGCGGGAGCGACGGCGGCGGGTGCGACTCAGGCCAGGTTCGACGAGCGGGGGTACGCGTCGGTCGGGTCGGTGAGCACGTTGACCAGGTACGGCACTCCGGAGTCGAACGCCCGCTGGAGCGCCGGGCCCAGGTCGGCCGCCTTGGCGACCGTCTCCCCCGCTCCGCCGAGCGCGCTGACCACCGTGTCGTAGCGCAGCTCGGGCTGGAGGTCGGCGGCCACGTCGTAGCCGTACATGGCCCGCATCGGGTGCTTCTCCAGCCCCCAGATGCCGTTGTTGCCGACGACGATCACCACCGGCAGCTTCTGGCGGACCAGCGACTCGACGTCCATCAGCGAGAACCCGGCCGCGCCGTCGCCCATCAGCACGCAGATCTGCCGGTCCGGGTGACTGACCCGGGCCCCCATCGCGTAACCCATACCGGTGCCCAGGCAGCCGTACGGGCCCGGGTCCAGCCAGGTGCCGGGCTGGGCCGGCTCCAGGTACCGCCCGGCGTACGACACGAAGTCACCGCCGTCGCCGATGGTGATCGCGTCCGGGGCGAGCACCCGACGCAGCTCGCCGTAGATCCGGGCCGGGCGGATCGGGTCGGTCTCGGCGGCCATCTCGGCCGCGTCCCGGGCCTTCGCGGCGTCCTCGGCCACGCGCAGGTCGGCGATCCAGTCGGCGTGGTCGGCCCGGTCGCCTGCGTGGTCGGCGAGCGCGGAGAGGATCAGCCGCAGGTCACCGGCGGGGGCGACGGCCGGCTGCACGTGCGTCGCCCGCTGGCTTGGCGCGTCGACGATGTGCACCACCTTGGCGTCACCGAAGTCACCGAAGCTGAGCCGGAAGTCCAGCGGGGTGCCCACCACCACGACCACGTCGGCACCGGAGAGCGCGGCCCGCCGGGCCTTGGCGAACGCGAGCGGGTGCGTCGGCGGGAGCGAGCCACGACCCATGCCGTTGGTGAAGACCGGCACCTGCAACGCCTCGGCCGCCTCGCGCAGGGCGGCGACCGCGTCGCCCGCGTACACGTCGGAGCCGGCGATGATGACCGGCCGCTGCGCCCCGGCGATGAGCAGGGCGGCGCGGCCGACCTCCTCCGGGTCCGGTGCGATCGGGTCGACGCCCGTCACGGTGGGCAGCTCGGTCTCGGCGACCGAGAAGACCGTCTCCAGCGGAAAGTCGAGGAAGGCCGGGCCGCGGTGCGGCGTGAGCGCGGCGTTGAGCGCGGCACCCACCGCACGCGGAATGTCGTCGGTGCTGAACACCGTCTCGGCGTGCTTGGTGACCGGGGCGACGAGCGGCAGGTGGTCCATCTCCTGGAGGCTGCCCGAGCCCCAGCGGAACGCGGGCGCCCGGCCGCCGAGCACCAGCACCGGCGAGGCGTTGAAGAACGCGCTCGTCATGCCGGAGATGCCGTTCGTGACGCCCGGCCCGGCGGTGAGCACGGCGAGGCCGGGGCGGCGCTGGAGCTTGGCCACCGCCTCGGCGGCGAAGACCGCGGACTGCTCGTGCCGGACGTCGTAGATCGGGAAGTCGGTCTTGTACGCCGCGTCGTAGAGCGGGAAGACGTGCCCGCCGGAGAGCGTGAACATCTCCCGTACGCCGTGTGCGCGTAGGGCCGCGAGCGCCAACTCGCCGCCGTGACCCTCGATCCGCTCCGTCATTCGCCGCTCCCCTTCGTCCCTCATGACCGACGCCTCACGCTACTGGCCGGTAGGAACAATGTGAACCGTTCTCGACTAATCGTCAGCGGCCGGTGAAGTCCGGCTTGCGCTTCTCCACGAAGGCGGTCATGCCCTCCCGCCGGTCGTCGGTGGCGAACAACGCCGCGAAGAGCTGACTCTCCCAGGCCAGGCCCGAGTTCAGATCCATGTCCAGGCCGCCGTCGACCGCCAGCTTCGCCGCGCGCAGCGCCTGCACCGGCCCGGTCAGGTACGGCTTCACGTACGCCACCGCGGCCCCGTAGACCTCGGCAGCGGGGACCACCCGGTCGGCCAGGCCGATCCGCAGCGCCTCCTCGGCGTCGATCATCCGACCCGTCATGATCAGGTCCTTGGCGCGGGCCGGGCCGACCAGACGAGCCAACCGCTGGGTGCCGCCCGCGCCCGGGATGATGCCGAGCCTGATCTCCGGCTGGCCGAGCTTGGCGTCGTCGGCCACGATCCGCCAGTCACACGCCAGCGCCAGCTCGCAGCCGCCGCCGAGCGCGTACCCGGTGATCGCGGCGACGACCGGCTTGGGGATCCGGGCGATCGCGCCGAGGGCGCTGGACAGGTTCGCGGCCCTCTCGGCCATGTCCACGTAGGACATGTCGGCCATCTGCTTGATGTCCGCGCCGGCGGCGAAGACCTTCTCCCCGCCGTACACGATGACGGCGCGGACCTCGGGGTCGGCGCTGGCCGCCGTGGCGGCGGCGCGCAACTCCTCCTGCACCTGGGTGTTGAGCGCGTTCATCGGCGGCCGCTCCAGCCGGATCGTGCCGATGCCGTCAGTGGTCTCCAGCCGAACGAACTCGCCCACGCTGCCCTCACTTCCTCGTTGAAGTCGCGTGCCAACCTTACGACCCGGCTCGTTTGGGTAAGTAGTGTGGTGTCAGCCCCGTGGGCGGGAGTCCAGCCATGATCACGTATTACGACGACAGGTCGGTACAGGTCACCTCCAGCACCGTCCGCGTCGACGGTCGCAGCTACGCGCTCGCCGACATCACCATGATCTGGCACCGCCGTGGCACCCGATCCTGGCGCGTGCTCGTGGGCCGCGGTGCGATCGGTGCCGCGCTCGCCGGCCCGCTGGTCGCGGCGGTGCTCGGCATCGGCGTGGCCGTCTGGCTGCACCGCTCACCCACCGTGACGATCGCGATCGTCGGCGCGTCGGTGCTCGTCGGGTTGGCCGTCGGGCCGGTCGCCGACTTCCTCTTCGAACACCTCGACCGCTCGTACGCCCGGGGCAGCCGCCAACTGGAGATCTGGGCCCGCTGGCGGGGTCAGCCGGTGCGCCTGCTGCGGACGGGTGACGCGCTGCGCTTCGGGCAGATCTACCGGGCGGTGCAGCGCGCGGTCGAGCACAGCCAACCGGCCCGCCCCGTCACACGCCGCTAGCCAACCTGTTCCCGCTCCCCCGCTCCACCCAGGTGCGGCGAGGGGCGGCGCGGGGCGGCGGCGCGGGCGGCGCGGGGGCGCGGGGCGGCGCGGGGCGGCGCGGGGCGGCGGGCAGAGGGTTCGTGCAATGCCTATGGAGCTGATGTCGCAAACGAATCAGACCGGGCCGGCCGCGACACGTGACGTCGCGAACGAATCAGACCCGGCCCGCGGCACGTGATGCCGCAAACGATTCAGCTCCAAAGGACCATCACAACACCACCGCTACCCGCCAGCCGACCCACGGCCGATCCGGGGGAGACCCCGCCCACCGCTCCCGGACGACCCACGGCCGATCCAGGGGCAGACCCCGCCCACCGCTCCCGGCCGAAGCAGGCGAGATCGGCGAGGACCACGCGCCGTCGCCGGACGGCACACGCCGGATCGCGGGCGGGCCGGGCCGAGTGCCGGCGGCCGAGCCGGGCGAGGTTTGCCCGGTGGTGGTTAGGCTTAGTGATGACCCTCTATTACCGGGACGACGCGGTGCAGGTCACGTCCGAGTCGATCCGGGCGGGCGGGCACGTGATCGCCCTGTCCGACGTGACGTTCGTGTGGCACGCACGGGGGCAGAAGACCCTCGCCGTACGAGGCCGTGTGCTGGGTCGCGGTGTCCTGGTCCTGCTGCTCTCGCTGCCGCCGCTTGTCGCCGTGGTCTGCGTGCTGTCGCTCGCCTGGTCGGCACAGGACCGGGGCAACTGGAAGCTGGCGCTGATCATCCTCGCCGCCTGCGGGGTGGGGGCCCTGGTGGCGCTGCCGTTCCTGGAGATCCCCCTCGGCTGGCTGGACCGCTCCTACGAGCGCGGCAGTCACGTGCACGAGCTGTGGGTGCAGCACCACGGCCGCGAGGACCTGCTGGTGCGGACCCCCGACGCGCTACGGTTCGGGCAGATCTACCGGGCCGTGCAGCGCGCCGTCGAACAGCAGGGGGACCACTGATGACCACCCGCCGCGGCGAGGCCGCCGCCCTGGCCGGCCTGCTCGCGGTGGCCGGCGTCACCCATCTGGTACGCCCCGGTGTCTACGACCCGATCGTGCCGCGTGCGCTGCCCGGACCGCCCCGGTTCTGGACGTACGCCAGCGGGATGGCCGAGCTTGCGGTGGCCGCGGCGGTCGCGAACCCGGCCACCCGGCGGGCCGGTGGTCGGGCCGCCGCCGCACTCTTCGTCGCCGTGCTGCCGGCGAACGTGAAGATGGCCGTGGACTGGCGGCACCGCCGCCCGACGAAGCGGGCCATCGCGTACGGCCGGGTGCCCTTGCAGGTGCCGCTGATCTGGTGGGCGCTGCGGGTGGCCCGCGCCGACTGAGCCTGTCGACACCTCACGCTGACCGGCGCAGTCGGGCGGTCCTGGCACGGCCGACGCACACTTGACCCATGGCGATTCCCCTCCCCACCCCGACCGCCGTGGTCGGCCTGACCCGCTCCGCTCTCGACCAGGCGCTCGGCTCGGCTGCCTCGATGGCCGCCGTGCCCGCCCGCGCGTTCGCGGTGCTGGACGGGGTGGAGGCACTGCTGGCCAGGATCAACGGCGTGGTCGACCGGATCGAGACGACCCTGGACCGGACCGACCAGGTGCTCACCGACGCCGAGGCCGCGGTCCGCGAGGTGGCCGTCATCAGCGCCGCCGCGACCACCGCCATCGACACGGCCACCGAGGTGGCCACCGCCGCCGCCGCGGTGGTCGCCGAGGCCGACCGGGTCTCCCGGGCGGCCGGCGCGGTGGTCGCCGAGGCCGACCGGGTCGCGACCGGCGCCGCGGAAACGGTGGGCACCGCGGCGCAGGCCGCCGCCACCGCGGCCGAGCTGCTGGCCGCGTACGAGCCGGCGCTGCGCCGGGCCGCGCCGATGGCCGGGCGGTTCGTGGAGGAGCTGAGTCACGAGGAGATCAGCGCGGCGATCCACCTGATCGACGAGCTGCCCAAGCTCAAGGAGCACCTGACGGCGGACATCCTGCCGATCCTGGCCACCCTGGACCGGGTCGGCCCCGACCTGCACGACCTGCTCGACGTCACCCGTGACCTCAAGCTCGCCGTGGCCGGCATTCCCGGGTTGGGCATGCTGCGTCGACGCGGCGAGAAGCTCGCCGACGAGCCCGTGAACTGAGCCCCCGCCCACCGGCGCGGAGGTCAGCAGGCGCAGGTGACAGTCGTGGTGGGTGCGGTGAGGTCGTCGACAGGTCGCCGGATCAGCCCGGCCTCCGTCACCACCGGCAGCCCCTCCCGCACCCAGTATTCGAACCCGCCGAGCATCTCCTTCACCGGATGGCCCAGCCGGGCGAACTCCAGCGCCGCCCGGGTCGCACCGTTGCAGCCGGGACCCCAGCAGTAGGTCACGACCGCGGACCCCGGCGGGATCAGATCCGCCGCCCGGGTCGCGATCTCGGCGGTCGGCAGGTGCACCGCGCCGGGGAGGTGCCCCTGCGCCCAGGCGGCCTCGCCCCGGGAGTCGACGACCACCAGATTCGGGGTACGGGCCGACAGGTCGGCGTGCACGTCACTGACGTCGGTCTCGACGCTGAGTCGACTGCGGAAGTGGGCGGCTGCGGTGGCCGGATCGGCCGCTGCGACGGCGAAGGTGAAGGTCATGCACCGATCCTCGCCAGGATGTGGTCGCGGAACGAGTGGCGGAAACGACGTCCTGCGCTAACATCCCGCCATGCCGACTCCGGCCGCCACCACCGGCCCCCGCCCGCTGCCGACACCCCGACGACCGGCGGCCGCGCACCCGGTCGCCGTGCTCGCGTACCCGGGGATGTCGGTGTTCGAGACCGGCATCGTCACCGAGGTGTTCGGGCTGGCCCGGCCCGAGTTCGACGTCGACTGGTACGACCTGGTGGTCTGCGCGGAGCAGCCGGGCCCGGTGCCGGTGGTCGGCGGAGCAAGCCTGCACACACCGTACGGTCTGGCCGAACTGGCGGCCGCGCGGACGGTGATCGTCCCCGGCGTACCTGACGTGACCGCCGACCCGTCGCCCGAGCTGACCACCGCGCTGCGCCTGGCGCACCGACGCGGTGCCCGGATCATGTCGATCTGCTCGGGCGCGTTCGCGCTGGCGGGGGCAGGCCTGCTGGACGGGCGGAGGGCCACGACCCACTGGCGGTACGCGGAGCTGCTGGCGCGACGCTACCCACGGGTCGAGGTGGACGCGGACGTGCTCTACCTCGACGACGGTGACCTGCTCACAAGTGCCGGCAGCGCGGCCGGGCTGGACCTCTGCGTACACGTGATCCGCCGCGACCACGGCGCGGCGATCGCCAACGCGGTCGCCCGACGGCTGGTGATCCCACCGCACCGCGATGGCGGGCAGGCCCAGTTCGTCGAGGCGCCGGTGCCCGCCGACCCGGACGACGACCGGATCGCCGTCAGCATCGACTGGGCACTCGCCCATCTCGCCGAACCGCTGAGCGTGGCCCAGCTCGCCGAGCGGGCGCACATGTCGTCCCGCACGTACCTGCGGCACTTCGCCCGAGCCACCGGCACCAGCCCGATCCGTTGGCTCGTCGACCAGCGGATCCGCGCCAGCCTGACCCTGTTGGAGGAGACCGACGCCGCGGTCGAGCAGGTGGCCCGCGCGGTGGGCTTCGACACGCCGGTGACCTACCGCCACCACTTCGGCCGGGCCATGCTGACCTCACCGTCGGCGTACCGCCGGGCCTTTCGCACCGGCGCCGGGCAGCGGGGCTGACGCCGCCGACGGGCGCCGAGCCGGCGCGGCGCACGAGCGACGGGGTCAGGCCGGGACGTACAGCTCGTCGATCTCGGCGCGTCGTGGGAGCGCCACCGACGCGCCGAGCCTGCGGACGCAGGCGGCGCCGGCCGCCGAGGCCCAGCGCACCGCGTCGACCAGATCGCGCCCCTCGCCCCAGCCGACCGCCAGCGCGGCGGTGAACGCGTCACCGGCCGCGGTGGAGTCGACCACGTCGACGGGTACCGCCGGCACGTGCACCTCGGCGCCGTCCCGGTCGACGTACCAGGCCCCGGCGCCGCCGAGGGTGAGCACGGCGCGGGGGGTCAGGTCGAGCAACGCCCGGGGCTCCTCCCGACCGCGACCGGCGAGCGCCTGCGCCTCGCCCTCGTTGACGACCAACAGGTCCACGGCGGCGAGCAGGTCCGGCGGAAGGTCGCGCGCCGGGGCGGCGTTCAGAATGACCCTGGTGCCGGCTTCGCGGGCGGCGACCGCGGCGGCGGTCACGGTCGGCACCGGGATCTCCAGTTGGGCGACCAGGACGTCCGCCGCGCGCACCGCGGCCAACTCCTCCTCGGTGAGGCCGACCAGGGCGTCGTTCGCGCCGGGGGTGACCACGATGGCGTTCTCCCCCTGGGCGTTGACCATCACCAGCGCCACCCCGGAGGCCCCGTAGACCACGCGCAGGTGGCTGGTGTCCACGCCGGCCGCGGTGATGCGGGCCTTGAGGGTGACGCCGAAGGCGTCCGAGCCGATCGCACCGAGGAAGACACCGGAGGCGCCGGCCCGTACCGCGGCCACCGCCTGGTTGGCGCCCTTGCCACCGGGCACCATCACGAAGTCGGTGCCGAGCATGGTCTCGCCCGGCCGCGGCAGCGCCGGGGCCATCGCGACCAGGTCCATGTTGGCGCTGCCCACCACAGCGACCCGGGCCTGCGGCATGGTCGGCTCCGCCCGTCCGACGCTCAGGCGGCGCGAGCCGTGTAGCGGTCGCCCGACCGCTCGACCACCAGTGGCAGCCCGAAGGTCTTGGAGAGGTTGTCACCGGTGAGCGTCTCGGCGAGCAGGCCCTGGGCGACCACCCCACCCTCACGCAGCAGCAGTGCGTGGGTGAACCCGGGCGGGATCTCCTCGACGTGGTGGGTGACGAGCACCATCGCCGGGGCGTCCGGGTCGTACGCCAGCTCGGCCAGGCGGGCGACCAGGTCTTCCCGACCGCCGAGGTCGAGCCCGGCGGCGGGCTCGTCGAGCAGCAGCAGCTCCGGGTCGGTCATCAGGGCACGGGCGATCTGCACCCGCTTGCGCTCGCCCTCGGAGAGGGTGCCGTAGCGACGCTCGGCGAGGCCACCGACGCCGAGTTGACCCAGCAGTGCCCGCGCCCGCGCCTCGTCGCCACGGTCGTAGTTCTCCCGCCAGCGGCCGACCACCGACCAGGCGGCGGTCACCACCACATCGCTGACCCGCTCGTCGGCGGGCAGTCGCTCGGCGATCGCGGCGGTGGTGAGGCCGATCCGGGTACGCAGCTCGTTGACGTCGGTGCGGCCGATCCGCTCGCCGAGGACGTGGGCGACACCCGTGGTGGGGTGCAGCCGACCGGAGGCGAGGTTGAGCAGTGTGGTCTTGCCAGCACCGTTGGAGCCGAGCACGACCCACCGCTCGTCCAGCTCGACGTGCCAGGTCAGGTCCTGTAGCAGGGCGGTGCCGGAGCGGCGTACGCCGACGCCGTCGAGGCTGACCACCAGATCCGGGTTCACCGCACCATCCAACCACGCAGCGCGGGGTGCCCCCCATGGGCGGCACCCCGGTCATAGGGTGAAGCGCCGTGTCATTGATCACCACGACCGAAGGACGGCTCATGCCCCGTCGACGTCCGGAGCCGCGCGGATGAGCGCGGTCATCGAAATCGAGGGTCTGCGCAAGACCTTCTACAGCGTGCGCAACGGCCGACGGGTGGCGGTGGACGGGTTCGACCTGCTGGTCGAGGCGGGCCAGGTCCATGGTTTCCTGGGCCCCAACGGGTCCGGCAAGACCACCACCCTGCGCGCCCTGCTGGGGCTGGTACGTGCGGACAGCGGCCGGATGACAGTGCTCGGCGAACCGTCGCCGGAGCTGCTGCCCCGGGTGGCCGGCCAGGTCGGCGCCATCGTGGAGAGCCCGCAGTTCTTCGGCAACTTCACCGGCCACCGCACGCTGCGGTTGTTGGCCCGCGCCGGTGGTGTGCCGGTCTCGCGGGTGGACGAGGTGCTCGATCTGGTGGGCCTGCACGACCGGGGCGACGAGCGGGTGAAGGGTTACTCGCTGGGCATGAAGCAGCGCCTCGCGGTGGCGTCCGCGTTGTTGAAGGACCCGCGGCTGCTCATCCTGGACGAGCCGGCGAACGGGCTGGACCCGGCGGGCATCCGCGAGATGCGGGACCTGGTGCGGTCGCTCGCGGCCGACGGGGTGACGGTGCTGGTGTCCAGTCACATCCTGGGCGAGATCCAGCTGATCTGCGACCACGTCACGATCATCTCGCGGGGTCGGCGGGTCGCGACCGGCCGCGTGGACGAGGTGCTGGCGGGCCACGACAGGCACGAGTTCCTGGTCCGGGTCGCCGAGCCGGAGCGGGCGGTCGAGCTGCTGCACGCGGCCGAGCTGACGGCGGTCGTGGACGGCGAGACGTTGGTGGTGAGCGGGGTGAGCGACCCGACGGTGGTCAGTCGGGTGCTCGGTGAGCAGGGGCTCTGGGTGGGCGAGCTGACGCCGCTGCGGCCGGATCTGGAGAGCGTCTTCCTGGAGTTGACCGGCGCGTACGAGCATCCGTCGGTGCCCCGGCAGGTCGACGACTCGTCGCTGCCACAGGGCGAAGCTGTGATCGACATCGATCGGGGAGTGGACGCGTGAACCTGGTGCGTGCCGAGGTGGAGCGACTGTCCGCGCGTCGCTTCGTACAGCTCATGGTCGTCCTGTTGGTGTTGGCGTTCGCCGTCACCGGGGCGACCACCCTTGCCGGCTCGCACAAGCCGAGCGTCAGCGAGTTGACCGTGGCGCGGGAGCGGGCCGCCGAGGCGCGGCGCGACCTGGAGGCCACCCACCAGGAGTGCCTGGACCGCCAGAAGGAGACTTTTCCGGTCGACACCGACAGGTACATCCTGGAGCACTGCTCGGCGCTCGACCCGATCCGGCAGGAGCGGCTGCCGATCGCGGCCGACTTCCTGCCGGGTGTGTTCAGCTTCGCCGAGCAGGCGAAGTCCCTGCTGTACTTCCTCATCGCGTTCCTGGTGCTCTTCGGGTTCCTGGTCGGCGCCTCCTACATCGGCGCGGATCTGAACTCGGGCGGTGTGGTGAACCTGTTGCTGTGGCGACCGCGCCGGTTGACGGTGCTCGGGGCCAAGTTGGGCACCCTGCTCGGGGCGGTGTTGGTGCTGGCCCTGCTGGCGTCGGTGGCGTACCTCGCCACGTTCTGGGTGATCGGGCAGACCGCCGGGCTGCCGGGCCGGCTGGACGGCGACTTCTGGGGTTCGCTCGGCGCGGTGCACGGCCGTGGGCTGGTGCTGGTGCTGCTGGCCTCGGCGCTGGGCTTCGCGATCGCCACGCTGGGTCGGCACACCTCGGCGGCGCTCGGCGTGTTCGCGGCGTACGTGGTGGTCTGGGAGTTGGGCGCCCGGCTGGTCCTGGAGATCATCGACGCGCCGCGATCGGACCTGTTCATGCTCTCCAGCCACATCGGGGCATGGCTCAACGGTGGGGCGCGGTTCTACGACGAACAGGTCTGCGTGGGCAGCAACGGCCCCTACTGCGACGGGTTCTACACGGTCGGTTGGGGAGCGTCGCTGCTGGTGCTGCTCGTGCTCACCGGTGGGCTCACCGCTGCGGCGTTCACCGCGTTCCGGCGCCGCGATCTGATCTGAGGTCGCTCCGGGCCGCCCGTTGCACGACGGGCGGCCCGGCCGGCCGGGGCCGCAGGCCAGGCGGCAAGAGCTTGCACCTCACGGGCGTGCGGTGAAATATTTCTTCACATGACCGCCGCAGCGGGCTCAGCCGACGGTGGAGCCGAACACCTCGTCGCGGACCGCGTCCAGGGCCGTCCGCAGCGCGCCGCGCAGGATCGGCTCCTCGGTCAGCCCGGTCGGCACCACCCGCGGCTGGACCAGCGTGATCGCCGCGACCTCCTGCTGCACCCGGTCGGCGAGCGCCGCGCCGCCGGCCTGGCCCACCTCGCCGGCGAGCACGACAAGCGGTGGGTCGAGCACCACGCAGGTGCTTGCCACACCGAGCGCCAGCCGGCGGGCCAGCTCGTCGAGCATCGGGCCACCGTCGGCACCGGCCGCGACGGCCGCGCGGACCGCCTCGGCGGCGTCGCCGTCCGGGTAGCCGTGCTCGGCGGCCACCGCGCGCACCGAGTCCGCGCCGATCAGCTGCTGGAAGGCCGGCTTGGCGCGACGGGACACGTCGCGTGGGATGGGCGCTCCGGGCACCGGCAGGTAGCCGATCTCACCGGCCGCGCCGCTGCTGCCGTGGTGCAACCGCCCGCCCAGCATGATCGCCAGACCGACGCCGGCACCCACCCAGACCAGCACGAAGTCCGACAGCCCCTGCGCCGCACCGGACTGCGCCTCGGCCACCGCGGCCAGGTTGACGTCGTTCTCGAAGACCACTGGCGTGTGCAGGTCGTCCCGCAGCGCGGCGAGCAGACCGCTGTGCCAGCGCGGCAGGTTGAAGGCGAAGGTGATGTCGCCGGTGCCGGGGTCGACCAGGCCCGGCGTGCCGAGCACGATCCGTCGTACGCTGCTCAGCTGCGCCTGAGCGCTGCTCGCCGCCTGCACGACGGCGTTGTGCACCACGCCCACCGGGTCGTCGGTGTCCCGGGTCGACTGCTCGACCTGGCCGATGACCGCGCCGGTGATGTCGGCGCACGCGGCCACCACCCGGTCCGGCCCGACGTCCACGCCGACCACGTGGGCGCTGCCCGGGCGGACGGCGTAGAGCTGGGCGTTCGGCCCCCGCCCGCCGGCCTGCTCGCCGACCCGCGCGACGAGGCCGCGCTCCTCCAGGCGCTCGACCAACTGCGAGGCGGTGACCTTCGACAGCCCGGTCAGCTCGCCAAGCCGAGCCCGGGTCAGCGGACCGCGCTCGAGGAGCAGCTCCAGGGCGGCACGGTCGTTGAGCGCCCGCAACAGGCGGGGGGTGCCGGGCAGCCGGGTCGCACTCATGACACGTCCTCTAGTTTTAGTAAACTTTGCTAACTGTAAACCGACCTGCGAACGGGTAGCCGTAGCGTAACGGTCACCCGACGGTGGGACGCTCGGCCGAGTCGGCAGGGCCAAGACCACCAACCGGTACGACGTTTCGCACCCGTGGGGCACCGAAGGGGGAGATCACGTGGGGCTGGATCCAGGACTGCGCCGGCTGGCGTTGGGCACACTGCTGGCGGCGTACCCGGGCCCGGTCCCGCCGGACTGGGCGGTCGACCTGCTCGCCGACGGGCTGGCCGGGCACACCCTGTTCGGCACCAACGTGCACGACCCCGCGCAGGTGGCGGCGAGCACCGCCGCGCTGCGCGCGGGACGGCCCGACGTGCTGATCGCCATCGACGAGGAGGGTGGCGACGTGACCCGGCTGGCACACGCCACCGGCAGCCCGTACCCCGGTAACGCCGCCCTCGGCGCGATCGGCGACGTGGCGCTCACCCGACGGGTCTACCAGTCGATCGGTGCCGAGTTGGCCGCGCTCGGCATCACCGTCAACCTCGCCCCCACCGTCGACGTCAACACCGCCGACGACAACCCGGTGATCGGCACCAGGTCCTTCGGCGCGGACCCGGTGCGGGTCGCCGCCCACTCGGCCGCCGCCGTGGCCGGGTTGCAGGCCGCCGGTGTGGCCGCCTGCGCCAAGCACTTCCCCGGGCACGGCGCCACCGTCACCGACTCCCACCACGAACTGCCCACCGTGGACGCTCCGCTGGGCCTGCTCCGCAAACGGGACCTGCCGCCGTTCGCGGCCGTCGTGGCCGCCGGGGCGCGTGCCGTGATGACCGCGCACATCCGGGTGCCGGCGCTCACCGGCGCCGACCCGGCCACCTTCAGCCGGGCCGTCCTGGTCGACCTGCTGCGCACCGAGTACGGCTTCACCGGCACCGTCATCACCGACGCGCTGGAGATGAAGGGTGCCGCGGTGGCCGCCGGCGGCGTCGGGCCGGCCGCGGTCCGGGCCCTGAGCGCGGGTGCCGACCTGCTCTGCATCGGCGCGACTGTCGACGCCGAGCTGGTCGAGCGGGTGGCCGTCGAGATCGTCGACGCGCTCGCCGACGGCCGGCTCGCGACTGCACGGGTGGAGGAGGCGGCCGGCCGCGCCGCCGACCTCGCTGCCTGGACCCGGGCCGCCGGCTCGTCGTCGGCCACCGGAGACACCGAGCTGGGGTACGCGGCAGCGCGCCGCGCGGTCCAGGTGGACGGCCTGCTCACCGGCCTCGACCAGCCCCTCGTGGTGCAACTGCACACCGAGTCGACGATCGCCGAGGGTCGGGTGCCGTGGGGCCTCGGTCCGCACCTGCACGGGGTGTCGGAGATCCGGGTGATCGCCACCGAGACGAACCCGGCGACACTGCGCGGGTTGGCCGGCGAGCGTCCCATCGTGCTGGTCGGGCGACACCTGCACCGGCTGCCCGGCGGCCCGGAGCTGATCGCCGACCTGGCCGCCCAGCACCCGGTCACGGTGGTGGAGATGGGCTGGCCGGCGCAGTGGCGGCCGGCGGGTGTCCGCGCCTTCGTCACCACCTACGGCGCGAGCCACGCCAACGGTCGCGCGGCGGCCGAGGTGCTGGGCCTGGCCGGCTGACCACACGCTACGTCACCGGGCAGACCTGCCTGCCGATCAGACCCTTTCGCAGGTCAAGTCCGCTTTTCGACACTCCGAACCGACAGCTTCAACCTTGCCCCGAGCCTGTTCGATACGTAGCGTGATCGACACGTGGCGGCACGCCGCCACACCCGGAACCGGGGCCTGGGGGGAGGTTGCGGACCGTGGATCCGGCCCGGGATCCACGGTCCGCGCCCATAGACCCACCCCACCCCACCCCCGCCGATCTTGCACTTCCTGTCGTCGAGATGCGGGGAATGCCCCTAATGCCGCGACAGAAAGTGCAAGATCGGGGGCGGCTGCGGCTTCGGGCCGGTCAGCGTGGATAGACCCCGTACGCGCGCCAGCCCCGGTCCGGGAAACCGGCCGCTTCGGCGACCCGGGCCGAGGCGTGATTGTCCCGCTCGTGCAGGTAGGTGGGGACCGCGCCCTCGTCGAGCACGCGCCGCGCCGCCTGGGCCACGAGTCGGCGGGCGAGGCCGCGCCCCTCGGCCGCCGACACGGTGCCGACGGCCAACTCGTGCCCGTACGCGTCGTGCCGTTTGATCGCGGCCCC
Source organism: Micromonospora sp. NPDC048835 (assembly GCF_040649995.1). Classification (NCBI taxonomy): domain Bacteria; kingdom Bacillati; phylum Actinomycetota; class Actinomycetes; order Micromonosporales; family Micromonosporaceae; genus Micromonospora; species Micromonospora sp. NPDC048835. The sequence goes on from NZ_JBEZGM010000010.1 coordinate 96,994, forward strand.
GGCCAGGTAGCCCCCGTCCGAATCACGAACCACGAGCACCTGCTGGTCGAAGAGGCGCAGCCACGGCGGCAGCCCGGGGGCGGTCGGCTCGGTCCACTCCCCCACGTCGGGCAGCGGAGCGGGCGCCAGACTCCACCGGAAGGGGCCGTCGTGTACGCAGAACTCGGGTCGACCGACGGCCTCCGGCAGCGCGGCCAGCAGCCGAGCCGGCGTACGACCAACCAACGCGCGGACCGCCGCCACGTCGTCCGGCGCGACGGAGAGCACGGTGCTCTGCCCGGTGCTGACGGCGAGCGCGGGACGCAGCCGCCCGTCCCAGGCCGGTTCGGCCCGCCGCCGCGAGGCGACCACGTGCAAACCCGGCCCGGCCGGCCACTGGCCGAGCCAGGTGGCCAGGTGCAGGTGAAGACGCCGGTCGAGCATACGCACCTCCCCCGTCACCCGACCCGTCGTGGATCACCGTACGCCGGACGGCGGGGTCGGACGCAGGATACGTCCGTGCGGGGTGGGCCAGGGGCACGGCAACCATCTACATGAATCGACCGTCATATCTATTTCCATATCTGGACACCTTTGTTTGGGACGGTGAACGCATGCCGATTCAGCCGAGCGACCACTACCAGCAGGACCCCGAGCGACTCTGGCGGACGGCGGAGGCCATCGGGGGCGATCCGCCCCAGCCGCGCTACCGGAACCCGCGGACGGTCGGCAGCGGGGCCCTGTCCTGGGCCGGGCTGAACATGCTGCGCATCGGCAGCTCGAGTAGACACCGCCTGAACACCCACTGACGCACCACAAACTGCTCTAATCTGGTGTCTTCATAGCACCCAATCTGGTGTACCCTTACGCCATGACTCGCATCACCGTCGACGTGAACGACGAATGGCTGGACGCGGCACGGGAGGTGCTTGGCACCGACAGCAAGGTGGCCACCATCAACGCCGCTCTACACGCGTTCGCCATCCGTCGGCAGGCTCGCGAGATCGTCGCCGCGTTCGATCAGGTGGAGATGGACTTCTCCGGGTCCGCCGACGCCTGGCGCTACGGCGGCGGCCGCGACCTGGGTTCGCTTGCCGAGCAGCCACGCAATGCCGAGGCAGCCTGATGGCTGGTCAGATCTACCTTGCGGACACCTCGGTCTACGTCTTGCAGGGTCGCCACCAGTCGGTCCGGCGGCGCTTCGAGACGCTGCTCGCCGAGGGCCGGCTCGCTGCCTGCCACATGACCAGCCTGGAATACCTCAACAACGCGCCCCACCCAAAGGGGTACGAGATCCTCTGGCAGGCACTGCGCGGAGGTCGCTGGATGGACGTTTCGACAGCGGCGATGGACCGCGCCATGGCGATTCATCGCCTCCTCGCGGCCGACAGCCAACACCGCAACTTCCGGCTGCCCGACCTGATCATCGCGGCCACCGCCGAGGAACACGGCGCCACCGTCCTGCACTACGACGCCGACTACGACCGCATCACCGCTGTCACCGGCCAACCCACCGAGTGGGTGGCACCGAAGGGCAGTCTCTGACGTTCGCCCCGGCGACACACCGGAGGAGGTCCAGCGGCAGCTTTCGCACACCTGTCGGGTAATTTCTTGTGGTCCACCATCCCGGCCTACGACAGGAGAAGCTCCGCGCATGGGCAAGAAGACGATCCACGTCTCCGACTTCACCGGCACGGTTCTGCAGCAGGACGACGAGGTGGTCCGCGTCGTCGTGCTGGAGCACCCGGACCTGGTCGCCGGGCCCGTGCAGTTGGACGCCACTCCCGGCGAGGTGGAGAACATCGACGATGCCGCGCTGGACGTGGCGGTGGTCGAGATCCACGACCGGCACGGCAACGGTGAGCCCCGCCGGGTGGTGTTGACCGCAAGCGAGTTCGACGCGATGGCCACCGACGTGCCGATGGCGCAGCTGTTGAAGACGGCCGAGCGGGTTCGCCCACCCAAGGCCCGCAAGAGCGCCGAGAAGATCGACTACGGCACGTTGGAGCACGCCGGCAAGCCACACCGGGGTCGGGTCACCGAGGAGGAGGCCCGCCTGGTGCGCGACCAGCTCGACGAGGTCAACAAGCGCCTCGCCGACGCGGGCGTACGCCAGATCGACCCGGCCGATCCGGAGCACGCCCTGCGCTACGGCTTCCCCGAGGTCTCCTGACCCGGGTCTCTACTTCTGTTCGGCGACTGCGGCGGCGAGGGCGGCGGCCAGGTCGGCCTCGACCGTCGCCTTGTCCAGGCCGAGGGTGGTGAGCACCCCGGCGCCGTCCTCAAACTCCAGCAGGGCGAGCAGGATGTGCTCGGTGCCGATGTAGTTGTGCCCGAGGCGTAGCGCCTCCCGGAAGGTCAGCTCCAACGCCTTCTTGCCCCGCGCGTCGTACGGGATGAGGTCCGGGACCTGCTCCGCCCGCGGTGGCAGGACGGCACCGACCGCCTCCCGCACGGCCTCGGGGGTGGCGCCGCGACCAGCCAGCACCCGGGCCGCCAGCCCTTCCGGCTCGGCCAGCAGGCCCAGCACCAGGTGCTCGGGGCCGATCTCGGAGTTGCCGCTGGCGCGGGCCTCCTCCTGCGAGGCGATCACCACATTGCGGGCGCGCGGGGTGAACCGGCTGAAGCCGGCGTTCGGGTCGAGAGCCCCTGCGTCGGTTGCCTTCGGCACGAAGCGCTTCTGGGCGGCCTGCTTGGTGACCCCCATGCTGCGACCGATGTCGGTCCAGGAGGCACCCGAGCGTCGGGCCTGGTCGACGAAGTGCCCGATCAGATGGTCGGCGACCTCGCCGAGGTGGTCGGCGGCGATGACCGCGTCGGTGAGCTGGTCGAGCGCGTCGGTGTGCGCCTTCTTGATCGCCTGGATCAGGTCGTCGAGCTTGACGGTGTTGCCGATCTGAAGAGGATCTGTCATGCGTCAACCATAGGTTGACGCTCAGCTTGCGTCAACCCCAAGTTGACGATCTGGGTTAGCTGGCGTACTCCGGCAGGAGCTTGGCGACGGCCTCCGGCGAGGGCATGCCGGCGATCTCCTCGGCGATCAGCCGGGCCGCGTCGCGCTGCTCGACCTGGCCACGCTGCGGGAGCAGGAGGTGAGCCTGCTCGGCGATGGCCACCGCGTCCGTCTCGCTGGGAAGGAGCCGAAGACCGACCCCGGCCGCGGTGAGGGCCTCCGCGTTTGCGAACTGGTCCGCGCCCTGCGGCAGCAACACCTGGGGTACGCCCGCCGCGAGCGCGCCGAGGGTGGTGCCGCTGCCCCCGTGGTGCACCACCAGATCGGCGAGCGGCAGCAACTCCGCCTGCGGCACCCACGGATGCACGCTGACCTGGTCGGGGATCTCTCCGAGCTGTTCCGGGGGCACCCGGCCCGCCGCCACCACCACCTGCGCGCCAAGCGTCGCCAGACCGGCGATTGCCGTGCGGAGCAGTTCCGGCGTACCGAACGCCGTACCGAGGGTCAGGTAGATCAACGGCCGGCCCACCCGGAGGGGCAGTGGGGCCGGGGTGGAGAACGCGACAGGTCGCAGCTCGATGCGACGTTCGGTGGCGAGGAAGTCCTTGTCCTGCAACGAGGGCGGCCAGATGTCCAGGTGTGGCCTGCCGACGACCTCGGCGTTCCTGGTGGGGATTTCCAGGCCGATGCCCTCGGGGAACAGCCGGCCGAACCCGTGCCACAGGCCCGGTATCCCGGCCCGGTGGGCCGCCACCGCCGCCCCCGGCAGCCCCCACTCGTGCACCACCAGGTCCGGCCGCAGCCGCGCCAGCTCCGGTTCGAGATCCTCGGCGTACACCTCGTAGAAGGCGTCGCCGGGACGGAACGGCCGCAGGCCGTGCGCGGCGAGTGGCGCGTGCACCTCCGTACCGGCGGCGAAGTGGACCTCGTGCCCGGCGTCCCGGGCGGCGATCGCCAGCGGGATCAGCGGATAGGTGTGACCGACTGACGCAAGACTTGCGAAGAGCACCCGCATGGCGGCGAACCCTACCGGCCGCACCGCCGGCCCGGCCTGCTCCGCCGGCCCGGATACGGTGGGTCCGGTCGAGTCGGGAGGGCGGGTCATGCGTCTGCACGTGGGGTGCGCGATGTGGAGCCACAGGTCGTGGCCGGGCCACCGGCTGCCGCCCAGCGAGCGCCTGGCGCACTACGCAAGCTGGTGCGACGCCGTGGAGGGCAACACGACGTTCTACGCGACCCCGACCCGGGCCACGGTGGCCTCATGGGCCGCGCAGACGGATCCCGCGTTCCGGTTCGTCCTCAAGCTTCCCAAGGCCATCACGCACGAACGCCGACTCACCGACGTCGACGAACCGCTGCGCGCCTTCCTGGACGCGATCGAGCCGCTCGGTCCACGCGCACACGCCCTCTGGATCCAGTTGCCCGGCTCGTTCGCGCCCGCCGACGTCCCGGATCTGGGGCGTTTCCTGGAGCGGCTCCCCCGATCACACCGGTACGCGGTGGAGGTCCGCCACCCTTCGTTCTTCACCGACGACAGCACGGTCCGACTGCTGGAGGCGACCCTCGCCACCACCTCGGCGGAGTGGGTCCCCTTCGACACGACCGCCTTCTTCGCCAGCCGGCCGACAAGCGACGCGGAGCGGGACGCCTGGACCAAGAAGCCGCGCGTGCCGCTGCGGTCCGTCGCACTTACCGACCGGCCGATCGTCCGCTACCTCGGTCGCGACGACCCGACCCGCACGGTCGAGGGGTGGCAGCGGTGGGTCGACGTGACAGTCACCTGGCTGCGCGAGGGACGCTCACCGACGATGTTCATCCACACCCCGGACAACGCCGACGCGCCGGCGCTGGCCCGCCGGTTTTACGACGAGGTACGGGAACGCGTGCCCGAGCTGGACCCGCTGCCCGAGCCGGTCCCAGTCGAGCCGCTGACGTTGTTCTGAGCCGAACGGTCAGCGCTGCCGGTCGAGCAGGTCGTCGAGGTGGGTCGCCGTGCTGATCAGGGACAGGTGGCTGAACGCCTGCGGGAAGTTGCCGATCTGCTCACCCGTCGGCGCGATCTCCTCGGCGAAGAGGCCGACCGGGTTGCAGTAGGTGAGCATCTTCTCGAAGATCAGGCGGGCGTCGTCGAGCCGACCGGCCAGGGCCAGCGACTGCACATACCAGAACGTGCACATGTTGAAGGTGCCCTCGGTGCCGGCGAGACCGTCCGGCGAGGCTTTCGGGTCGTAGCGGTAGACGAGGCTGTCGGAGACCAGGCCGGCGTCCATCGCTCGCAGTGTCGACTCCCACATCGGGTCGGTCGGCGAGATGAAGTTCAGTCCCGGCATCGCCAGCAGTGACGCGTCCAGGATGTCGGAGCCGTAGTGCTGCACGAACGCCCGTCGCTCCTGGTGGAACCCGCGGGTCATCACCTGCTGGTAGATGGCGTCGCGCTCGGCGGACCAGCGGGCGACGTCACCGGGGCGGCCCCGGCGTCGCGCGATGCGGATGGCCCGGTCCAACGCCACCCAGGAGAGCACCCGCCCGTAGGTGAAGTCCTGCCGGCCGGAACGGGTCTCCCAGATGCCGTCCTCGGGCTGGTCCCAGTGCTCGCAGAGCCAGTCCATCAACTCCGTCGTCTTGCGCCACCCCTCGTACGGGGGGATGAGCCCGTTGCTGTCCGCGAGCTCCAACGAGATGAGCGCCTCGCCGTAGATGTCGAGTTGCAGTTGGTTGGCGGCGCCGTTACCGATCCGCACGGGCGCCGAGCCGCGGTACCCCTCCAGGTGGCCCAGCACCTCCTCGGGGAGGTCCGGTGAGCCGTCGATGCGGTACATGATCTGTAGGGGCAGGTCACCGTCGCGTGCCTCTCGGATACGCGCGTCGAGCCAGAGCAGATACTTCTGCGCCTCGTCGGTGAAGCCCAGGCGCAGCAGCGCGTGCACCGAGAAGGACGCGTCCCGGACCCAGGTGTAGCGGTAGTCCCAGTTGCGCTGCCCGCCGATCTGCTCGGGCAACCCCGCGGTGGGGGCGGCGACCAGCGCGCCGGTCGGGGCGTACGTCATCAGCTTGAGGGTCATCGCCGACCGCTCGACCACCTCCCGCCACCGGCCCGTGTACCGGGAGCCGCCCGCCCACCGCCGCCAGTGGTCGCGGGTCTCGGCGAGCAGTTCGCACGCCTCGTCGGTGCTGATCCCTCGGGGCGGGTGCGGGCAGGCGGTCTCCAGGACCACCCCGCCGATGTCGCCGGCGCTCAGGCTGAACGACGCGGACACACCCTCCGCATCGCGACGGATGTCGCTCGCCTCGGACAGCTTCAACGAGCCCCTGAACGGCGCGAGGGTGAGGGTCAGCGTCGAACTCCGGAACACGTCACCCTCGGGGTACGTCTCCAACTCGCACGGGTCGCGGGCGTAGTTGAACCGGGGGCGGCAGTGGAAGCGGAACCGCATGGTCCCCCGGACCATCCGGACCAGCCGGACCAGTCGGTGCCGGTCGGTGGCCTCTTCGCCGGTGACGGGCATGAAGTCCAACAGCTCACCGACACCGTCGGCGCTGTGGAAGCGGGTGATCAGGATTGGCGTACCGGGCAGGTAGAGCTGCTTGCTCGTGTAGTCGACGCCGTCGGGCGAGAGCTGGAAGTGGCCCCCGTTGCGGCGGTCCAGCAGCGCGCCGAAGACGCTCGGCGAGTCGAAACGGGGTGCGCAGAACCAGTCCAGGATGCCGTCCGTGCTGATCAGCGCGGCGGTCTGCAGATCACCGATCAGACCGTGGTTCTCGACTGCCGGGTAACTCTCCATGCTGTCCCCCGCCGTTCGTGCCGGCAATGACGGCGACTACCCGGCGACCGCCGAAAGATGCCGGGACGGGGGCGTGGGCGTCAGGCCGGAACGCGACCCTCGAACTCACCGGCAGTTGCGGAAGCGCAGCTTCCGCAATCGCCGATAGCGTCAGCACCGACGACATCGACGAGAGGACACCCGATGAGCCTGCGCGGATTTGCCACACTCAACATCTGGGCCGACGACGTGGCAGCGGCCACGGCCTGGTACGCGGAGTTTCTCGGCATCGAGGCGTACTTCATGCGTCCGGGCCCCGACGGACGCCCGGCCTACACCGAGTTCCGCATCGGGGACTACCAGGCCGAGTTGGGCATCATCGACCGAAGGTACGCGCCGGCCGGCGCGGCTGCCGGGCCCGGCGGCGTGGTCATGCACTGGTGCGTCGACGACCTGGACGCGACAGTGGAGCGGCTGTTGGCGATGGGTGCCACCGAGTACCAGCCGATCACCCCGCACGGAGGCGAGGGCTTCATCACCGCGGCGGTCGTCGACCCGTTCGGCAACGTGCTCGGCGTCATGAAGAACCCGCACTACCTCGACGTCCTCGCCGCACTCACATCGAAGTGACGTGGACGTACCCGCGTTTCGGGCCGGTCGGTTCAGTCCCAGTCGCCCGGGTTCGGCGGCCGCCGCACCAGTTCCGCCGCCCGGTCGGCGTCGAGCCCGCTGGCGATGAGCAGGTCGTGGGCGGCGGTACGGAACTCGCCTGCGGCGATCATCCCGGAGTAGCCCAGCCGGTGGGTGTGGGGGCGGGTGGGGTCCGACGCGGCATCTCCCTGGGCCTTCCCGATCAGGTCGACGGCGGCCAGGATCTGCTGCCGCGCCTCCCCTGGGTCCTCCCGCGTACGGATCGCGCATCGCAGGGTCTGCACACTGGAGGCGAGCAGGTCGAGGGCCGCCGAAAACTCCGCAGGTATCGGCTCCCCGTCCCGGAGCGCCTTGGTGAGCCGTCTCGCGATCGACCGACAGCTGTGCAGACTGCGCTCCATGTGCCGGACGGCTCCGGTGTAGAAGGCCAGGGACGGGCGTTCACGCCAGCGCAGTGGCGCCAGTCGCACCACCTCCTGGGCAGCATCGAGCCCTTCGTCGAGCGCGGTCAGCCGCGGGCTGAGTCCACGCAGCGCTTCCAGACTCCGCCGGGCCTCGCCGAGATCGCGACGGCCGAGCGCCGCGGCCAGGTCGTGCAGGGCGGCGATGGCCGGGTCGAGGACAGGTTCGGCCAGCCGCTGCACCGTCCGCTGGGGGTGGATGGGCACCACCAGCAGACCGACCGCCAGCCCGATCAACCCGCCGACCGCGGCGTCGACGAAACGGGGTACGGACAGGTCCCGCACGGGTGGCTCCAGAGTGGCGATGAGCACCGCGGTACCACCGGCCTGGGTGAGCAGGGACCCACCGCCCTTGAGCAGCACGGCGACGATGATCGCCAGCACGACGACCACTCCGGTCTGCCACGCCCCGATGCCGAACAACGGCATGAGCGTGTCGCCCACGGCGAGCCCCAGGACGACCCCGACCAGCAGCTCGACGGTGCGCCGCAGGCGTGAGCCCATCGAGGCGGCCACGATGCCGACCGCGGTGGTGGGCGCCAGCACCGGGGCGGGGTTGTCCAGGAACTGGAACCCCACGAACCAGGCGAGCGCCGCCGCGATGCCGGCCTGCACGGCGAGCAGCCCGTAGAGGCGGAGGCGCCAGACCCGGGACTTGACCCCGTACCGCACCCGCCCGTGCAGGATGGCCCAGGCCCGATCGACCCGGGACTCCCCGTGCGGGTCCGGGTCGGAGGCGACTGCCGGCTCCGGCATGGCGGGCATCTGCGCCGTTTACCCAGCTCAGGGCGACCTATCCGGCGAACGGGCCGAATCGTGTGCGCGCCCGGTCAGTGGGCGGGATTCGGGGTGTGCGGGAGTTTGCCGAGCTGGCGCCAGTTCGTCTCCGCGACGTCGACACCGTAGTGCCTGGCGGCGGCGAGAATGTTCTGGAACGCCAGGTCACGCTCCTTGTCGGTGACGCCCTGCACCTGGTCGAACCGGGCGATTGCGTTACGGACATGGCCCGCGTCGGTCATCGGCTCCTTACGCTTGTCGGGGAACGCGAAGACGCTCTCCGGCAGCTCGCGCTTGTCCTTGTCCGACAGGCCGCCGTGTTTCTCGTGGGGTTTCCAGGTCGATGTCATCTCCCACGCGTACCCACCCGCACAAGATCCATACCATGCGTCCGACGCACGTGCGGCCCAAGCCCTTTCCCAGCGAGTCCTTTGTGGAGTGCAAGCATGGCTGCCATGGATATCTACGAGGACGCCCGTACGGTGTCGCGCTCGGACCTGGCCGCCTGGTTGCGTCAGCTGGCGAACCAGTTGGAGTCCGATGGGCGGCTCTTCTACGGCGCGGCGGGTTCCGTGTCCGTGGCGGACACCGTTCGCTGCGAGTTGGAGATCGAACAGGAGAGCGAGACGGAGGTGTCCGTCGAGATCGAGTTCTCCTGGACCGTGCCGGCGGCCGCGCCGGCGGTGGACGAGGTCCAGGAGTCTCCGAGCGCAGACCAGCAGGCCGAGGCCACGCCGGAGGCGTGACCCGGGTCGACACCGTGTCGCACGGCGGCCATCGATGCTGGTGGCCGCCACCGTCGTCACCCCGGTCGCACAAACGGCCCAGAGCGCATGATCCCGAACGGGTCGAGAGGAACGATGACGAGCGCGACACCCGGCTGGACGCACCGGCTGGCCGCCGCCTGCCAGGAGTTGACGACCGCCAGGTGGTTCAGCCTGGCCAGCTTCCTCGTCATCGTCCTCAACGCGGTGGCGCTGGGCCTGGAGACCTACGGCCGAACGATCGCGGTGGCCGGAGCCCCACTCCAGACCATCGAGTACGGCTGTCTGGCGTACTTCGTGGTCGAACTCCTGGCCCGGTTCGGGGCGCACCTGCGACGGCCGGGGGACTTCTTCCGGGATCCGTGGAACGTCTTCGACCTGCTCATCATCGCGGCGCCACTGGCACCCGGCGTACGCGAGAACGTCACGATGTTGAGGCTGTTGCGCCTCGCCCGCATCGTCCGCGCGTTCCGCCTCTTCCCCAGCCTGCGGGTGATCCTCGTCGGGATCCGGCGCAGCCTCCCCGGGCTCGGTAGCTTCCTGCTGGTCACGGTCCTCGTGCTGTACGGGTACGCGATGCTGGGCTGGATGTTGTTCGGTGTGGCGATTCCCGAGCGGTACGGCACCGTGGGGCAGGCGATGCTCACGCTGTTCCTGCTGTTGTCGCTCGACGGCATCACTGACACCCTCCAGGTCGGCCGGGAAGTCACCGAGTGGGCGGTGTTGTACTACGTCTCGTACATGGTCGCCGCCTGCTATCTGCTGACGAACCTCCTGGTGGGGGTGGTCCTGAACGCCCTGGACGAGGCCCACCAGGAGGAGCGCGCGGCGGCGGCGCGGGCTGCCCGACCGGAGCCTGGCAACGACGTCGGCGAACCTTCGGTGCACGAGCAGTTGGCACAGCTACGCATGATCATCGCCGACCTGGAGCACCGACTGCCGAGGGCCGAGGACGCGGCTCACACGGCACGAGAGTCCCCTGTGGACCGTGCTCGCGCGTGATGATCTAATTCATCCGCTAGATCCGCTTCCGGGTGGGATGTCCCACCTGCTGCTATAGGAGATCGCATGAGCGTCACCGCCGACTTCAGCAAGCTCGTCGTCAAGGCCTACCAGGACAAGACCCTCGCCGAGCTGGTCGACTCCCCCGTGAGCGCGCTCACCGGCGTCAGCGCCGGCGATGCCAAGCTGCTCAAGGAGGCGTTCAACATCACCACCGTTGGTGACCTCGGTCGTAGCCCGTACTTCCGCACCGCCCAGGCACTGGTCGCCCTGAGCGCCGCCAAGTAACGACGCCGGGTAGGGCACCGGTCGACGGACTTCGCGGTCGGTGCCCCACCCTTCGCAAGTGGGACGACCAACATCCTTTAAAGAAGCTTTAAGAAGCTGTCGGGTGTGATCGGGAAGCGCCTACCATACGGCGGCCGTGGCCGTCCGGGTCAGCGCCGCCGTCTGCTCGTTGGGAGTGACCCGTGTCGTACGCCTCGTTGCCGGAACCGGACGCGAGCCAGCCTCCGCCGCGTCACCGCCCGGCGAGTTGGTTCGCCCGCAACCGGCTCGTCCTGGCCGCCGGCGCGGCGGTCGCGCTCGTCATCGCGGCCGGCGGCGTATACCTGACGAACGGCGACGCGCCGCCCCAGCCGTCGAACGCGGCAAACGCCCTCGACGACCCGTCAGCGCCGGCCGGGCAGGCCGGGTCACCCGCCGCGACGGCGTCGGCCTCCGCGACACCGACTCTCCCCGCGACCCCGTCGACGTCCCCGACACCGACGACCGCTGCCGCCCCGAAGGTCCCCGCGACCGGCTGGGTGCCGATCGACCGGGCGGCCTGGAAGGCGCAGGCCGACGCCTACCGGACGTTGAAGGTCGAGCCCGTCCCCTCCGGGGTGGGTAACCTCCCGGAGTTCCGGGCCGACTGCACGTACAGTCACCGGCTGCCGGACGACCCGATCGTCGCCCCCGGCCTACCCGGCGCGTCACACATGCACTCGTTCGTCGGCAACAAGGCGGTCGACGCGAACACCGTCGCCGGAGACCTGACGAAGTTCACGGCCACCTCCTGCAAGCCGGTCCAGGACCACTCCGCCTACTGGGTGCCCACGCTCTACGACAACGCGACCGGAAAGCCGGTCGAGACCAGCGGGTTCCGGGTCTACTACCGCTCGCTCGCGAAGAACTCGACAGGCCAGATGCCGATGCCCAACGGTCTGCGCATGATCTCCGGCGACGCCAAGAAGAAGAAGCCGACGCCGCGTGGCGCGACCGGGCAGTTCTACTGCGCCTTCTACGGCCCCGGCGACCTCGACGGCATCGCCCGCAGCACCAACGGCAACTGGCCCATCTGCGGCGGGGACGCGACCCTGCACTTCATGATGCAGTTCCCCGACTGCTGGGACGGCAAGCACCTGGACAGCCCCAACCACAAGGACCATGTGGCGTACGGCAGCGGCAACGGCTGCCCGAGCAGCCACCCGGTCCGGGTCCCGGCGATCACCTTCGACATCCAGTACCCGGCGAAGGGCACCCCGGCGGGCTACTACCTCTCCTCCGACAAGGAGGGCAAGAGCGCCTCGTCGATGCACGGGGACGCGTTCGTGATGTGGGACGTCAACACCATGAACAAGCGCACCAAGAACTGCGTGCTGCAGCGCCGGACCTGCGACAACTACGGCTACCAGAAGTAGCCGGGGCCAGGCCCGTGTCGGCCTGGCCCCGGGGTTCTGGGTGGGTCAGCTACGTAGCGTCCACTGCTGGTTCGGACCACCGTTGCAGGACCAAAGGATGATCTTCGTGCCGTTGGCGGTGGCGGCGCCGTTCGCGTCGAGGCAGAGCCCCGACTGGGCGTTCGTGACGGTGCCGTTGCTGTTGACGTTCCACTGCTGGTTCGTGCCGCCGTGGCAGTCCCAGATGATGACCTGGGTGCCGTTGGCGGTGCCGTTCCCGGAGGCGTCCAGGCACTTGTTGCCGTACACGGTCAACTGCCTGCTGCTGGTGTGGGTCCACCGCTGGTTGGTGCCACTGCCGCAGTCGTAGAGCTGCGCCTGGGTGCCGTTGGTGGTCGACGAGTTGGGCACCTCGACGCAGCGGCCGGACTGACCACCCACGAGCTGTCCCTGCCCCGTACCGCTGCCGCCGCCCTGCTGCTGGCGGACGATCGACGTCGACTCGGCCGACCGGTTGCCCTGGGCGTCGACGACGTAGAGCCGGTACTCACCCTGGGTCGCCGGCACGGCGATGGAGGTGGCGTTGCCGGCCGCCCTGGTCATCGTCGCCCCGGCGGTGAAGCTGGTCGTGCCGAGCGGAGCCAGCCAGACCGATCTGGCGGCGTCGCCGGTGCTCCGGATCGGAATCGACGCCGTGGCGCTGGTGACGAACGTGCTGGCCGGCAGCACGTAGTTCGGTGCCGAGTAGGTGCTCGCCGGGACGATGTCCCGGTACGCGTCCTCGAGGCCGGAGTTCGCCGCGATGCCGTAGGCCACCGCCGGCCAGACATAGTCGGAGGAGACGAGGATGTCGGCGACGGTGCTGTTCGGCAGGTTCTTGTTCGAGACCTTGTTGATCGGGCCGTAGATCTGCGTGATGCTCAGGTCGTGCTTCCGGCCGAAGTCGTCGGAATTGATCATCCAGGTGACGTTCTTGTCGATGCTCAGCACGTTGTCCCGGAACGTGATGAACGCCGACCCCTCATCCGGGTGCAGGCCGTACTTGTGACCCGACGGAACGCCCTGCAGATAGTTGTTGGTGATCGTGGTGCCCGGCTGGCTGCCAAGCGTGTAGATGGGTGCCGTGTCGCTGAGGCGCTGCACCGTGTCGATGATGTGGTTGTAGCTGATCGTGTTGTTGCGCGCAGTCGTCGTGGGGCGGTTCGGCTGGATCGAGCCCGACGACCCGTCGAAGTTCCACCATCCCCACCCCATGGTGATGCCCGACCACGGGGCCTTCTCGATCCGGTTGCGCTGGATGGTGAGGGTGTCGGCGAAGTACGCCGTGATGGGGCTGTGCCCGTTGAACAGGACGGCGCTGTCGTAGATGTAGTTGTTCTTGATGTCGATGTTCTTCGGCAGCCCCTCGACCTGCGGAAGGTACTTCTCCCGGTTCGTCGACGTGCCGTCGCCGATGTAGACGTGCTGGGGATGGCCGACATTGATGGCCGACCCCGCGATGTCGTTCGTGGCGTTCCCGATCAACTGCGTGCCCTGCACGTCGTTGACCATGCTGATGCCGTCGGCGCCGGTGTGCTCGATCCGGTTGCGCTGCAACAGGAGGCCGTCGGCGTTCTGGATCTGGACGATGCCGGGAGTGAGGTCCACGTTGCGGTAGTGGTAGACGTGGAAGTTGCCCTTCGCGTACGCCTGCGCGCCGAGGTTGCCCTGCTGCGCCTGCTTGAAGGACGAACCGGCGACGTTGAACAGGTTCCAGTCCGAGTGCCGCACGGTCAGACCGGCGAACGTGATGTTGCGGGCGTGGTTGGTCGTCGAGGTGCCGGCGACCCGCAGCACGGTGGTCACGTTGTTCGGCGCGTAGACCGTCGCGGTGGACATGTTCTCGGCGCTGGCCTTGTAGTAGTAGACCGTCTTGGCGCCCTTGTCGTAGTAGAACTCACCCGGCGCGTCCAGGAACTCGTACGCGTTCATGAGTTTGTGGGTGCCGCCGACCTGCGCGTTGCCGTTGAAGGCGCCCTGGGCGATGGCCGCGCCCGGCTGCTGGAACAGGGCGACCCGGCTCCCGCCGTCGGTGGTCACCTGCCGGACGCCGACGATGGCCGTGGTCCAGGTCGTGCCCGTCTCGATCTCGATGTCGTCCTGGTTACGCGGGATGGCGGGGAAGTCGTTCGTGTTGTACCTGGCGCCGTCGCACTGCGACCCCGACTCCCAGGCCCACGCGGCCTGGCCGGCCGTGATGTTGTACGTCCCGAAGCAGCCGCCCGAGCTGACCGTCTTCGTCGCCATGACAGCACGCTTGTCGTTGACGTAGAGCGCCCGCAGCTTGTTGGCCCGGTCCAGTGGCGCCTTCCAGATGTTGCCGCTGTGCTGGGTCCACCCGGTCACCTGGACGCCACCGTCGAGGATCGGCTTCTCGTCGGCGTACGCGCCGTAGGTGATCCGGTAGCCGTTGGTGCCGGAGTCGCTCGACCCGAATTCGATGGTGCTGGTCACCGGATAGGTGCCGCCCCGGAGGAGGACGTTGACGTCGCCGGTCAGGTTCGCGCTTATCGTTCGCACGACGTCCCGCGCACGTTGGACCGTCTTGAACGGCGATTGCAGCGTTCCGGGGTTGGCGTCGTCACCGTTCGGGGCGACATAGTAGGTCGCCTGGACCGCGGCCGAGGCCGGCAGTTGATTCGTCAGCACGGCTGGCAGCGTGGCAGCGACGAGCGCCGCCACCGCCAACCATGACATCCGAGCCGTGGATATGGCTGACTTCACGTCTGTTCCTCTCACTGGTCGTCGATGTGGTGCCCAACATGCGTATCGAGCGACGAGTACGGAACAGCGACGCCACTAAGGGCCGGCGGGGTCTTCCGTCGCCCCGACCGCACTCTTTGTTAACCGCCCCGAAATTTCTACTGGGAGCGTAGGTCACACGTCTGACCAATGCAACAGTCAATCGGAGGGCGTCTATGCAGAAATGCGTGTGGATCGGGCGGATCATCCATTTCGACCAGATGGCCTGCGCACGTCGTCTGACGAATCCACGGCGACGAGCCGACCCCGCCGCGGGTCGGCGCTACCAACCGTGCTGACTCGGGGGTTCACTGGCCAGGGGACACAGGTGGCACAGCGCTCCTTTGGAGCTGAATCGTCTGCGACATCACCACCGCACGGCCCCTCGCGACACCGGCACGGTCCCGCGCCTGATTCGTTTGCGGCATCAGCTCCAAAGGCAGTGCGGAGACCAAGCGCTCGCCCACGGCCCCCGAAGACCTCGCTCGTCCAGCCGACAACGACCGGCGGTAGCACGTCACCGTGGGCGGCCCCGACCCGCGGCGCTGACCAGCCGCAGGCCCGGGGCCGGGTCGACGATCGACCCGGCCCGGGGCTCCGGTCACCCGATGGAGAACTCCGCCAGCCGCAGCGGGGAGTCGAACACCAGGTACACGTCGCGGGTGCCGACGGCCCTGGCCACCTCGGTGCTGGTGCTGACGTAGCGGTAGTCGTCGCCGGTGCTGGGCACGGTGGCCGTGCCGAGCAGCCGGCCGGTGGGCGAGCCCAGCCGGATCTGGATCGTGCCGGCACCCGCGCCGGCCCTGGCGACCTTCGCGGTGAAGGTGCGCGTGTCGGCGCGCAGCGCGGAACCGTCGAACGAGATCCACTGGCCGGCGTCGGTGGCACCGACCGCCGTACCGCTGGGCTTCGTCTCGTCGACCAGCCGGACCCCCGCGTACCTGTCGAAGTTCTCCGCCCTGGTGGACCGGGACAGGTCCCGGGCCGGGATCGTCTCACCGCGGACCCGGACCGCGGCGCGGGCCCGGATGTCCTCGACGGACGCCCCGACCAGCAGGTCGTGGACGGCCGACTCGACCACCCACCGGCTGCGGGTGACGTCCCAGTGCGCCAGGTCGGCGGCGGGCAGCCGCAGGGTCACCGTACGGGTCTGCCCGGGTGCGAGTTTCACCTGTTGGAACGCCTTGAGCTGGCGGATCGGCGTGGTGTCCCGCGAGGTGCGCTGATGGGTGTAGAGCTGAACCACCTCGGTCCCGGCCCGGCTGCCGACGTTCGTCACGTCGACACTGGCCGTGATGGTGCCGTCGGCCGCCACCGACTGGGCACCGGCGCGGAGCTGGCCGTACCGGAACCTGGTGTACGACAGCCCGTGGCCGAACGGGTAGAGCGGCTTCGCGGTGCTGTACAGGTAGGTCTGCCGGGACGAGATGATGTCGTAGTCCAGCAGGTCCGGTGGCAGTTGCGAGTCCGACCGGTACCAGGTCTGGGTGAGCCGGCCGGACGGGTTGCGGTCGCCGAAGAGGACGTCGGCGATGGCGTGACCGGTCTCCGCGCCCGCGTGGGTGGTCCAGACGATTGCCGGGACGTGCTCCTGCTCCCACCGGATGGTGACCGGGTAGCTGGTCTGGAGCACCAGCACGGTCCGCGGGTTGGCCCTGACCACGGCCTTGACCAGCGCCTCCTGGCCGGCGCTGAGCGCCGTGGAGGTCCGGTCGTGCGCCTCCCGCCCGTTGATGAACGGGTTGCTGCCGACCACGAGCACGGCGGTATCGGCCGCCTTGGCCGCCGCCACGGCACGGTCGATCCCACTGCTGATCAGCTCCCGACTGAAGTGGGTCGCGGCGGCCGGGGTGGAGGCACCGAGCTTGAGGGCGCCGTCCTCGCCGATCGTCACGTACGTGTCGGCGCCGAACCAACTCTCCTTGGTCTCGTAGCCGACGTAGCGCAGCACCACGGTTTCGTCGGGCTGCGGCTCCAGCTTGAACTGCTGCTGGACGTACCAACCGTTCGGCTGCTCGTCGCGGGTGACGAACGGCCCCCAGTTGTAACCGAGGTAGCGGCCGTTGGCGGCGTTGCGCAGCGTCACCACGTCCTGCCCCCAGTCGACGACGTCGAACTGGGCGACGAGCGCCGGGGTGGCGCCGGTCCCGAGAACCGGGTCGGCGTCGGTGGTGCCGGTGGCCGAGACGTACTTGCCGGTCCGCACATCCTTCAGCGCGATCCGGTCCGCCCCGTCGAGCCCGCTCACACTGGCCGAGTCGCCCAATCGTTCACGGATGCCGTCCAGCGCCGTCACCTGGTACGGCAGGTCGCCGCCGTACCAGTCGGAGTAGAGGGTGTCGGCCAACGGGCCGAGCACCGCCACCTCGCGGGTCCGGGCCGGGTCCAGCGGTAGCGCCTGCCGCTCGTTCTTCAGCAGCACCATCGCCTCGCCGGCGGCCTGCCGGGCGAGCCGCTGGTGTTCGGGGCTGTTGATGACGTCCGGGGTAATGCCGCCGTACCGGCCACCGCCCGGGTCGAACTCGCCCAGCCGGAACCGGATGTTGAGGATCTCGCGGATCCGGGCGTCGATGTCGGCCTCGGTGAGCAGACCGGTGGCGAGGGCCTGTTTGATCGCGGTGATGGTCGGCTGCGCGTTGGTGTCGTCGGTGATGAAGCTGCTCAGGCCGGCCTTGATGATCGCCGCGTTGCCCTCGGCCTGGGTGGCGTAGTACTTCTGGGTGTTGACGAGGTTGTTCGGTGCCCAGGCGTCGGTGACGTTCATCAGCGGCCTGTCGGTCCAGTCCCGGAACACCGTCATCGGGTCCGGGTCGACCGTCGCCGGACGACCGTTGACCAGGTTGTACGACGCCATCACCCCGGTCGCCGCGTCGGCGGCGATGGCCGGCCTGAAGGCGGCGCGGTCGTACTCGTTGAGCACCCGAGGCGGCACGTTCGACGAGGTCACGTCCCGCCGGACCTCGTTGTTGTAGGCCAGGTAGTGCTTGAGGGTCGGCGCGCTCTTCAGGTGGTCCGGGTCGCCGCCGGTCATTCCCGAGCCGTACGCGGCGGAGATCGCCGCGGTGAGCATCGGGTCTTCGGAGTAACCCTCCTCGTTGCGACCCCACCGGGGGTCGCGCAGCAGGTTGACCACCGGCGCCCAGAGGTTGAGCCCCCAGACCCGGGGGTTCTGCGCGTGGTAGCCGCGCGCCTCGTCGCCGACGGCCGAACCGACCTGGCGGATCAGGTCGGGGTTCCAGGTGCTCGCCATGCCCACCGGTTGCGGAAAGGCGGTGCCGCGCGCCTTGACCACCGCGCCGTTGTTGTCGATGTCGGTGGACCAGGCCACTCCGTGCAGCGCCTCGGTGCCGGTCTTGAACAGGCCGATGCCCAGCCGGGGAATGGCCGGCTGGTACTGGTGCAGCCACGAGATCTTCTCGTCCTGGGTGAGGCGGCCGAGCAGGTCGTCGACCCGGGCGTCCACGGGCAGTCGCGGATCTCGGAACGGGTACGTGGGTTCGGCCAGCGCGGTGCCGGGAACGGCCGGTAGGGCTAGCAGGGCAAGCGCGAGCGCGGTGATTCCGCGCCGAAGGCGCCACTTCCGCATGCGGTTCTCCTCATGTCGTACGACAGACGCCCAGCGGGCGCCGAGACCGGCGTGACCAGGCTCGACACCCGGCTGACGGGCCTGAACGACGAATCGTCGAAGCGCTTCGACGACCCGGCCGCGTCACCACGGCCATGATTGTTGTGATCCGCGCAACTATAGATTGATGCCTATGGGTGGGCAATAGCGGGCGCGTTCACCGGTGGTACGCGAGATTCACGCTCAGCGCGGCCACCACGGTGACGAAGAAGACGGCCCATCCCACCAGTTGACGGGAGCCGACGCGCAGGTGCGCGATGAGCGCGCCGATGAAGTACAGCACCAACCCAGCGGCAGCGAGCGTGCCCAGCAGCGGCACGGCGAGACCGGCGAGCAGCCCCACCGATCCCGCGGCAAGCGCGAGGCCCAACCAGGGCAGCCACGAGCGTGGCACGCGCTTCATGTCCGCCTGAGCCTTCGGGTAGTCGTGGCCGATCAGGTACGTGACGGCGGCGATGCCGGTGAAGACCGAGGCGAGAATGGTGACAGTGACATGAGCAGCGAACATGGATCCTCCATTGTGGTCTGTCGCTACCTGGACGATCCAGCGCGGTGAAGTGTGACCGCCGCCGGGTGTTCCCCTCCTAGTTCGCCTGCCGCAGCGTGCCGAACCGTACGCCGGTGGCGTGCTCGGACAGCTCCCACAGACGGCGGCCGTGCTCGGGGTCGGTCGCGGCCACGGAGAGTCTTCCCGGCGCGGGGTGGCCACGCAGCTCGCCCGGCCCGCCGGGGGCGACGAGTTGGCCCGGCCGCGCCTCCGGGTCGGTGGCGGCGAACAGTTGCGGCCAGACGCCCCGCTCGACCGGCTGGGCGAGCAGTGGGTTGCCGATCCGGCCCAGCAGGAACCGCCAGACCGGCGTGGTGCCGCCGCGCTGCAGGTTCGTCGCGGTGTAGCCGGGGTGCGCGAGGAAGCTGCGCAGCGGGCTGGCGGCGGCACTGAGCCGTCGGTGCAGTTCGTAGCCGAAGATGGCGTTTGCCAACTTGGACGTGTTGTAGAAGCCCATCGGTGAGTAGCCCCGCTCGCCGCTCGGGTCGGCGAAGCGCATTTTCGCCTGCCGGTGGTTGACCGAGGTGACGGTGACCACCCGCGGGTCCTCACCGGCCAGCAGGAGGTCGAGCAGGAGCCCGGTGAGGGCGAAGTGCCCGAGGTGGTTCGTGGCGAACTGCACCTCGTGCCCCTGCGTGCTGAGGGTGAACGGCAGAGCCATCACCCCGGCGTTGTTGACCAGCACGTCGACCCGACGGTGGTCGGCGTGCATCCGGTCGGCGAACGTCCGTACCGAGTCGAGGTCGGCGAGGTCGATCCGCCGGACCTCCAGGTCGACGCCGGGCCGGGCCACGGCGATCTCGGCCGCCACCCGACGGCCCCGCTCCTCGTCGCGGACGGCAAGTACGACGCGCGCACCCCGGGCGGCGAGCGCCCGGGTGGTGGCCAGGCCGAGGCCCGCCGTGGCGCCGGTGACGACGAAGGTGCGGCCGCGGAGATCGGGTATCCGGTCGGTGGACCAGCCATTGACAGTCATGCGGCCCACTGTGCTATCGGTGGCACTGAGTGTCAAGCACTGCATGACGTAGCATCGGCGGATGAGATCCGGTGCGGACCGCAGCCTGGCCGAACGCAAGCGCCAGCTCGTCGCCGACGAACTGCGTGACGCCGCCCTGATGCTGCTCGCCACCAAGGGCTTCGACGTGGTGACAGTCGACGACATCGTGGCGGCGGCCGGCATGTCCCGGCGTACCTTCTTCCGCTACTACGCGTCCAAGGAGGACGTGGTCGTCAGGTTCCTGGCCGACACGAGCGGCGACATCATCAGCGAACTCGCCGCCCGGCCACCCGCCGAGCCACCGTCGGTCGCACTGCGCCACGCCCTCTGGGTGCCGCTGGCCGCCTGCAACGACCATCCGGAACACTCCGAGCGCGCCCGGGTCGTCGTCCGTCTCATCCTGGACACCCCCGCCCTGCACGCCCGCTGGCTGGAACGCCAGATCCAGTGGCGCGCCGAACTCGCCGCCGAGCTGGCCGACCGCTGCGGCCTCGACCCGGACACCGACCCCTACCCGCGAATGGCCGCCGGGATGGCCCTGCTGGCCCTCGACACGGTGCTCCAGCAGTGGCAGCCCGGTGACGACGAGCGGCACCTGGCCACGTTGACGGACCGGGCCATCGCCATCGTGGCGCCAGCCCTCGACGCGCCTGCCGTGTCACCCGCCGCCGACTGAGCGACGCCGCGCGAGTCAGCGGGGTTTCAGCGCCCTTTCAGGCTGCTCAATACGTTCGCGGTATGACATTCATGCGTTCCACGCGCACGAGGCGCGGGACTGCTGTGCTGGCGATGATCACGCTCACAGCGACAGGTGCGCTCCTCGCCGAACCCGCCTCGGCCGATCCCGTCCCCGTCCCCGTCCCCCAGGCGGCACTCACCGACCGGGCCTTCGGTCAGGTCGCCGAACTCCACCTCCAGGGCCCCACTCTGACCAGGGCCGCGGTGCTGTCGGCCGAGTTCGTCCAGTGGCACCGGCTGCACCCGAACGCCACGGCCGAACAGGCACAGACCCAGCTCACGACGCGCAGACAACTGCTCGACACCTCGCTTACCGCGTACGACCTCCTGCGGCCCGAGCAGGACCTGCTGCTCAGGTCCGTCGACATCCTGCTCGACACACCGGGCGGTGACACCCGGACCTCGCCGGAGATCACCGGCCTGGTCGGGGCCGTGATCGGCACGACAGTTCAACCGTGGGACACCCGCGAGGAGCTGGCCTCCGGCGCGCTGCGGACCGCCCAGTGGATCCGTGGCCGTGATGACGCCCTCGCCGCGGTGTGGTCCGCGATCCGGCAGGCCGGGGCGGCAAGCGCGCCGGTCGCCAACGCCTGGAACGCCGTCCTCGGCGCGCCGGCCGGGGTGGACATCACCAGCACCTACGACCAGCTCACCCAGGATCCCGGGCTCTCGCACGTGGACCTCGACGCCATCCTGGCGCTGCAGGGCGACTCGGCGGCGTACGTCGCGGCGGCCAAGCAGCAGTTGGCCTCCCTGCACGCGCAACTGCTCGGCCTGAGCCTGGAGATCCGCCTGGAGATCGGCGACAACAACCAGAAGTGCCCGCCCGAGGGGCCGCCGAGCGCCGCGTGCACCGCCGCGGCCAAGAAGGCCGCGGAGGACCGCGACAAGGACCGCCAGCAGACGATCTCCGACATCAAGGCCGGGGTGGGCATGGTGTCCACAATCATCGGGTTCGCCGACCCCGACGCCGGCAAGAAGTCGAAGGTGATCGGCGAGGCGGTCCTCACCACGATCAGCGCCATCTCCAAGTACGCGGCGGCGATCACCGGCCGGGGTCTGGCGGGCTCGATCTTCAGCACCGCGACGCTGGCGATGACCGGCAACGTCTTCGGTGCCGTGATGTCGATCGTCGGGCTCTTCGGCAGCAGCGGACCATCGCTTGACGCGCAGATCCTCGCCCAGGTCAAAGCGTTGCGCGACGAGGTCCGGGCCCTCGGCGACGAGATGCGCGCCAGCTTCGCGCGGGTCGAGGCCCAGATCAACACGGTGTACGCGAACATGATGGCCCAGTTCGACAAGCTGAACGCGGCGATCGCCGGCAACACCGCGCAGATCACCCTCGTGCAGCAGCAGGTCGCCCAGCTCGGCCTGCGCCTGGAGGACATCGCCGCCACCGTGCTGGCCGCGATCGGCGACGCCACCCTGCACGACGCCCGCGCCGACATCAACAAGTACATCGGCTACCGGGAGAACTTCGGTCAGCCGATCCCGACGTACAACGAGTTCGTCGGCCCGGAGAACGAGTTCCACCTGACCGCCACGCAGCTCGCCAGCGGCGCGGCCTTCGTGGTGCCCAGGACCGACGCCGACAACCCGTCGATCGACCCGACCACCGTGCTGAACAGCTTCGGCGAGGCCCGTTCGATCAACTACCTCGCTCGGGTCGCGAGCGGTCGGGACAGTTCGATGGTCGAACCGTCGACGCCGGTCGGCAACCCGACGGTGTGGAACCTCGGCGCGCAGGCGTACGCCATGGTGATGCTGCAGAACCCGACGTACGCCGCCCAGGTGAGCGCCGGACGCGCGGCGCAGATCGAGGCGGAGGGCACCCGGATCGCCGACCTCGCGGCAAGCTTCGGTCGGCCGGCCAACGGCAACGCCAACGGCCTGATCACCGGCCTGGTCGACGAGTACGTCGGCGCCACGAACGAGCTGTCGTCCGCGCTGCGGGCCCTGCGGAGCAACGAGGTCCAGGTCCGCTGGGAGCCGGACGCCAACGGCGTGCAGGTGAAGACACTCAAGGACTACGACCTGTTCTGGGACACCGACAAGGCGCTCGCCCCGGCTCCGGCGAAGCTCGACGAGGCGACGGTGCCCTCGTGCAACGGCAGCAGGCAGATCGACCGGCCCGGCAACGTGCGCTACGACCTGATGTCGAACATGGTGCGGACGCTCCAGTACGCGTACACGCCGCGAGTCGACGAGCCGCCCGCCGGGGTACGGGAGTTGCCCGAGGTCGACCACTGCTACACGCCGAGCTGGGTCTACACGCGTTCGACGGGTTGGGGCACCGGGGTGGTCCGCCACTACGGCAAGCTGCGGTTGCAGATCCACAGCCGGTTCCGGCTGAACGCCAACGCGGCCTGGCAGAACTCCCGGACCGCCGACTACACCTGGCCGGACGAGCAGGTCTACCAGGTCGACTGCGAGCTGTTCAACTGCGACAGCGAGACCACGCCCGACCAGGCTCTGACCCAGAAGTGGCCGTCCGGGCGGTACACCTTCGCCAGCGCCGCGACGGCGTCGAACAACACAGCGCTGGACACCACGCTGACGCCGACCCTGCGCGGTTTCCTCCAGGCCCGGCAGAAATCGATGTACGACCGGGTGCGGGACCAGAGCACCCAGGTCGGTGGGCCGGTGCCGGCAGCTTTGAAGAAGGTGAACACGGCGGGGCGGCTGCTCCAGGCGTACACCAGGTTGGGTCTGCCCAACGCCCTCGACTCGGACGACGTCCTGTCGGCGAACCTGTTCGGGCAGTACCAGATCCCGGTGAACATGCCGGCGGACGCCAAGATCGGAAATGCCTACGCCAAGGCCAGCGGGAACTACGCCCTCTGCGGGTCGTCGCCGTGCCCGCTCGACCCCAGTCGCCCGCTCCGCGACCAGGCAAGCCTCAAGGTGCCCTGCGAGCCCGCGGTCGACTCGTCGAACCTGCCCGGTGACCCGCTGGGCGACTGTCTGATCACCAGCGCGCGGTCCCGCGCGAACACGCTCATGCAGCGGTACGAGGTGTGGGCGGACCAGATGACCGCCGGTCTGCACCACGAGCGGGTGCCGTGGATGAACGACACCCTGCTGGGTCTGCGCATCACCACACGCCTGACCCACGCCAACTGAGACAGGGCGGTGCCGCCGACCCCCGGGCGTCGGCACCGCCCGACACTGTGACGGGGCATCTCCGTGCGCGGCCGCTGCGGATCGTCGTACCCCGGGGATAGTCTGCGATGCGGTCCGGGTGCCGCCACCGCATCCGGCTGGCTGGCTGGCTGGGTCGTCGCACGTCACGCGCATAGAGTGGGTCGCGGACCCGCGCGCTGGAAGGAAGTCATGGATCTGCTGTTGTCGGCCCGACCGGGGCGGCGTTGCACCGTGGTCGAAGCGCGCGGTGAGCTGGACATGGCCACCGCCCCGCAACTGCGCGACAACCTGCAGCAACTCATCGATTCCGGCGACCGACAGGTGGTGGTCGACCTGGCCGGGGTGGGGTTCATCGATTCGAGTGCGCTCGGCACGCTCGTGGTGATGTTCAAGTCGCTCGGTGACGTCGACGGCCGGCTGAGCCTGGCCGGGGTGCAGCCCGGGGTGCGCCGCGTCCTGAGCATCACATCAGTGGACCGGGTCATCGACATCTACGACGACGTGCCCGCCGCAGAAGCCGCCATACCGACCTCCGGCGGCGTCACCAGCGGCTGACGACTCAGTCGGGCAGCGCCGTGCTGGCACGGTCCACGTCGGCGCCCGCGCTGCTCCGCCGGCCCTCCTGGTGCCCGCCGTGCCAGTCGACGATCAGCAGGGTCGCGTCATCGGCGAGAGTCGGCCCGCCCACCTCGAGCACGGCGTCGGCCAACGCCCTGGCTGCCTCGCGTGGGTGCAGGTCGCCGATCGAGCGCAACACGGCCGGCAGGTCCAGGTTCGCGGCGTTGCGTTCCAGCATGCCGTCGGTGACCACGACCAGGCGATCACCGGGGCGCAGAGTGATCTCCTCGTGGAGATAGCCCGCCTCGGTGAACATCCCGAGCGGGAAGTTGCCGGGCAGCCGCAGCGGCTCGGTCTGCCCGTCGCGTACCAGCAGTGGCGGAACGTGACCGGCGTTGAGCAGCGCGCACACCCCGGTGCGCAGGTCGAGGCGCCCGAGGACCGCGGTGACGTAACTGCCGCGCACGTTTGCGTGCTCGGCGATCGCGGTGTTCGCGACATCCGCCTGTTCGGCCAGGCTGGCACCCCGGCGACGGGTGTTGCGCAGGCTTCCCACGCCGAGCGTGGCCGTCAACGCGCTCGCCACCCCGTGGCCCATCGCGTCGGTGACGCTGAAGTGCAGCACGTCGCGGCTCAGGCTGTAGTCGAACGTGTCCCCGCCGATGCTTGCGGCCGGCTCCAGCCAGCCGGACAGCGTGAACGCGCTGGCCTCGCAGGTGAACGCCCCCGGCAGCAGACGACGCTGGATCTCCGCGGACAACGTGAACGGAGTCGTCCGCTGGCCCCACTCGAACAGGTCGGTGTGCCGCCGGTTGGCGATCACCACGAACGCCAACGCGTGCGCCGTACGCGTGATCTCCCCCAGGGCCTGCGCGGTCGGCTCCTCCGGTAACACCATCTCCAGCAGGCCGATCGCCTCACCGCGCTCGGTCACCGGCGCCAACACCGTCCAGCCGTCAGAGCCCACGTCGACCTGCACCGTCTGGGTGCGCAACGCCTGCTCAGCAGGACTCCTGTCGAACGGCAGGACGGTGGCGACCTCGTCGCCGTAGCGGCGGGACCGGCCCGCATCGTCGAACGGCACGTACGCCAACCGCACCAGCGCCCGCCCGCTGAGGTCGGCGATCAGGAACGAGACTGCCGACGCGCCGAGCGCCAGCCCGACCTCGCGGGTGACCGCCTCGACCGCCTCGACCGGCGAGGCAGCCTCCGCCGCGTCCAACACGCCGGCCAGGACCAGCCCTTGACGACTCTGCACCCCCAGATTCTACGAACACCCCACCGGCCGGCAGCGAACGCGACGGCCCTGGGCGCGCTCCGCTCCCGACGTGTACGGAGAGGCTGACGCCGGGTGAGGACCGGCCCCTGGTTGCGCAGCGAGCGTGCTCCGGCGTCCGCGCCGCCTCACGCAGCGTGACTCGGCGGCCCTGGCGGTGCGTACCCCGGGCAGCTCTATTGCACATAGTTTGCAACAATGCTGCTGTGATCAACAGGACCGGCACGACAGCGCCCCTCCGGGCCGCCCCGGCACCCGTTAACCTGCCCGAGCTGGTCATGGCGTGGGGTCGCGGCTGGGCCGTCTCCCGTGGGGTTCCCGACCCGGTCGAGGTCCCGGGTGGCTTCCGCGCCGACGTCGGCTTACGCGGCCACCGGGTCCGCCACGTGCTGCACACGTGGGACGCCGACCGGCTCGAACCCATCGTCCGGCCCGGCACACCGCCGGGAACCTGGATCAAAGCCATCGGCCACGCCAACGACCTGCGTCGCGCCCTGCCGGATCACTGGACCATGGACAGCTCCGGCTACCTGATGAGCGCCCAGTTCAGCGCAGGTACCGACGATCCCCCGCCGCCGTACGAGACCCGCATCACGACCGACGGTGCCGTCGTCGTCGCGGCCGTCGTCGACGCCTCCGGCACCGTGGCGGCCTCCGGACGCCTGGCACCCGCCGGGACGTGCGGCGTCATCGACCAGGTGGAGACCGCCCCCGCGCACCGACGCCGGGGCCTGGGCACCACTGTCATGCGGATGCTGAGCGACCACGCCACGCGGAACGGGCTCGGTTCCGGCATCCTCGTCGCCACTGACGACGGACGCAGCCTGTACCGCGCACTCGGCTGGACAGTGCGCAGCGAGATCGCCGTGGCGTACGTCCGGGAAGCCTGACGTCCCCACACAGGTCGTGGCAGACCTGGGCACACCCGTCGGGGGCAGCGCCGATCATCAGGACTCCCACCCGGTTCTGAGGTAGGGTCGGAGTGAGCTTCATCGATCGGTTCTGGCGATGATCGGAGGGATCATGGACGATGGCCTGCGATCGGTCGCCCTCGCGGGCACGTGCGCGGCGTTCGTCGCCACACCCGTACTCGGGGCGCTGCTCGGCGACGGCGAGCAGACTGACCGCTACGACACCGTGATCACACCTCCGGACTACGCCTTCGCGGTCTGGGCACCGATCTTCGCCGGATGCCTCGCCTCGACAGTCGGTCAGTGCCTGCCACAGGGCCGAGGTGAGCCCCTCAGTCGCGCGGTCGGGTGGCCGCTGGTCGGCGCCTACGCGATGAACACCGCCTGGTCGGTTGCCGCGCAGAGCGACCGTTTCGCACTCACGCCGTACCTCCTGCCGGCCGCCGCCGGCTTCGCCGCCACCGCCCACCTGCGCCTGCAACGCGCCCCCGACACGACCGGGTGGACCGCGCTCACACCGCTGAGCACGGGCCTCCTGCTGGGGTGGACGACGGTGGCCAGCGCCGTCAACATCGCCGCGGCCAAGGTCGCCGCCGGCACCTCTCCGAACGCACCACGCACGGTCACCGCGTCCGCCGTCGGACTCCTCGCCACCTCCGCCGTGGCAGCCGGCGCGGTCGCCCTGAGCCGGCGGGGAAGGCTGCCGCTCGCACTGGCCGCCGGGTGGGGGCTGCTCACGACAGCACTGTCCGCCAACCGACCTCGCCGGATCCGCGTCGTCGCCGCAGCCGGTGCCACCATGATCGCGGCAGCCGCCGTGCACACCGGAACGGCACCGGTAGCCGGCTGAACTGCCCTACGGGGACGGGACGTTCGGCAGTTGGTCGTCGTCGCGTCCCCGTAGGGCAGCTCAGCCGGACACGCAAAAGGCCCCGACCCGGTATGAACCACTGGGTCAGGGACTTCACGCGGCTGTCGCCCCAACCAAAGCCGCAGCCGGTAGCGGTGTCAGCGGTCGTGACCTCGCGCCGCGTCGGGGCGGACGTCGATGCTCAGGGCGTCGATGGCCATCCGGGTCAGCTCGGGAAGCTGCTCCTCGGCGAGGGCGACGCCCTGCAAGTTGTCCAGTGGTGCCGCGAAGGCGTGCAGTCGACTGCCTCGCAGGTCAGCGCCGTCGAGACGGCAGGAGTCCAGTTCCAGATCGCTGAGGTCGCACGACCGCAACACAACACCGGAGAGGCGGCAGGACGACCAGGTGCCGTGGACGAGGGTGCAGTCGATGAAGGCCACCGAACCGGCGGCGCTGACGCGGTTCAGGGTGGCGTAGTCGAACCGGCAGTTGTCGAACAAAACGTCTTTTAGGCGAACGTCGATGAGTCGGGTTCCAGTGAGGCGGGAGCCGGTGACAGAGCACCGCTCGATGCTGACGCCGGTGAGGGCCGCTGCGGACAGGTCCGTCTGGACGATCTCGCAGCCGTAGAGGGCACCGCCCTCCCAGGTGATCTCACCGAGATCCGCTCCGGTGATCCGGCAGCCTCGGATATTCCAGTCGGCGATCTGTCGACCTCGCCAGGAAGCGTCCTGCACGAGGCCGTCGTGAAGGTCGTCGTCGGGTAGGTCGATGACTTGGTCGAGGTCCTCCGGGTCGAGGTCGGGCAGGAGGATCGTCACGTCGCCCACGCTGGTCGTACGCATGTCTTTCCAACCTGTTCGGGCGCGGGGTGGGC
The DNA here is from genome assembly GCF_040649995.1 of Micromonospora sp. NPDC048835. Taxonomy (NCBI): domain Bacteria; kingdom Bacillati; phylum Actinomycetota; class Actinomycetes; order Micromonosporales; family Micromonosporaceae; genus Micromonospora; species Micromonospora sp. NPDC048835. The sequence continues at coordinate 125,307 of NZ_JBEZGM010000010.1, forward strand.
ACGCCACCCCGCGCGTCGACTTGAGCTGCCGGTCGGCGGGCTACTTCTTCTTGTTCCAGTTGTCCCAGCCGGGGCGGCTGTCGAACTTCCCCTTGTTGTCCCAGGCGGGTCGGTTGTCGAACTTTGCCGCGTCGATCGACGCTACCGCGCGCTGCGGGTCGACGCCGAGGAGGGCGAGGCGGTCCGGCGGTGCGTCGAGAAGCGCGGCGAGGGCGTTGGTCATGACGGTCCTCCTTGAGGGGTGAGGTGATCCGCGGCGGCGCGGATCAGGGCTTGCCGAGTCGTGCGGCAGTAACCGGTCTCCCGGGCGGTGAAGGTGCCGTGTTCGAAGTAGCGGTTGCCGGCCTGAGCGCCCCGGCAGAAGTCGTAGAACGCGCAGCGGTCCGCACAGTCGTTGAGCGCCGTCACGAACTCAGCGACGTATCGCAACTCACCGGCGCGGGCCACCATGTCGCCGATCGCTTCACCGAGCACGTTGCCCGCGATGAAGTCGCCGTACCGCGGGCTCTTGATACCCAGCAGTTCCGGTGCCAGCAGAACCACCTGGCCGTCGTGGGCGACTGTGGGGATCGGTTCGTACGGGCCGTGGTCGGTGAGGCCGGCGCGCGTGGCGCCGAGGTAGTCGGCCAAGCGATCCAGGTCGCGGATTCGCAGCGGACTGCCGGCGAGTCGGTGCCGGACGAGTCGACTCCAGAACCGGTACGCGGCTTCCTCCGGCACCGGCGTACGGGCGGCGCCTTCCTGTTCCTCGATGTTGAAGCCCACCGACTCGCATCCCGGCAGGGCGGTGAAAAACTCGACGAGGTCATTGGCGTGGTCGATGGTTTCGGGTGTGACGACGCAGATCACCGAGTACGGCAGGCTGGCCTCGGCCAAGACTCGCGTGCCTTGGATCGTGCGGGCCGTCGTCGCGTTCCCGGCTCGGTCAAGCCGGTTCCTGTTGAGCATGCCGGGCCCGTCGATGCTGACGCCGATCTCGAAGTCGTATGCCGCGAACAGATCGCACCACCGCTCGTTCATCAGCGTCGCGTTGGTCTGGATCTCGTGGCGCACCCGTCCAGCCCGCCGCATAGCCTCGAAGGGAGCGAGCAGTGCCTGGAAGACGTCAATCGGCGTCGTTGTGGGCTCGCCGCCGTGCCAAACGACGCTTACCGGATGGGCGCTGTCCTGCTGCTCGATTGAACGGGCGCAGGCGGTCGCAACGGAGACGGACATGAGCTGGCGCGAGCGCCGGTCGGGCAGGTAGCAGTAGCTGCAGTCCAGGTTGCAGAAGCTGGTGGGCTGCAGGACCAGGGTATGGAAGGTCCCGGCGATGGCCGGCTGCCCTGTCGTGGCGATGATTCCGATGTCCCGGACGGTCATGTCTCCTCCTCCGGTGTCTGCGGTCCGGCGATGGGCGGGCGGCGGCGGTGCCGGGCCGGCCAGCCGAGAAAGCGGTCGAACAGGTTCCTGACGTCGCCGGTGGTGCTCAGGCTGAGTCGGTGCAGGTCGTCGATGGCTTCCTGCAGGCAGCCGGACAGGTAGAGCAGCAGGTTGAGCCGGCTGCCCTGGTAGCTGGTCAACAGGGCGAGCTTGGCCCGTCCACAGGGCCAGGGCTGCCCGCAGGCCCGGCAAAGCCAGAGCGGACGCAGCGGCACATGCTCCGACTGCAGCTCCGGGTCTGTCTGAGCGGCAGACACTCCGTCCCCGCTCATCGGCGATCGCTTTCCCGCGCCTGCCGCTCGAACACGATCCGCCAGACGTGCGTCAGCAGTGGCGGATCGGTCGAGCCCCGCCGCGCCGACGCCGCTGCGCGGTCTGTCGTCAGCTCGCCGGTCGCCGCGTACCGCGACACATACACCGTCATAGCCAGCTCCCGGTCGGCGTCGGCGCGTTTGTGCGGTGGGCTTGCCGGCCTACCGGCGAGCCCACCGCCGTCGGCCAGCGGCTGGGAGCAGACCGCCGGTCACCCGCCCACGCAGCCCTGCTGGCGGTACGCGAACGGGGAGTCACCCGTGCGGTCGACGGAGTGCCCGGCGCGAGCACTTGCCGGTGCGTCGGGTCGCGTTCCGACCTGTCGCCAAGTGGCACGTCCATCTGGGTCTCCCTGGCGTGACTTTGCCGCTGGCCCGTCGGCGCGCCATGGGGGTCAGGATGGTCCTGGACCGTTCCGCCGACGTGTTCCTGACGTCCACGATCGCTGGCGGCACTGGCCGGGAGACAGACCCAGCGTGGTGGGCCACGGTGGGCCTCACCGTGTCCCGACTGAGCCAATGCGGAGGGGGACACACGGTGCCCGAAATACAAGGCTCGGCTCAGAGGATGTGCCAGCGGCGGAGTTCCGACGCGTCGTCGACGAGGCCCGCGATCCGGTGGTGCACCTCGTCGGCGGCCTCGGTCCCGGGCCGGGACTTGCGAGCGTTGGTGGCGATCATCTGCAGCTCACGGAGCTGGCACAGTTCTTCGAATCTCGGCCAGGATGTGGCATCCCAGCCGTAGGCGGCGGTGAAGCCGGCGAAGGCATCGGGACCGGGCGGGTCGAACCGACGGCAGTGGACAGCGACCGTGGCGATGTCCCACTCCCGGGGCCCGAGGGCGGCACCGTCCCAGTCGGCCAGCACGGGCGTGCCGTCGAAGCGCCGGAGCGCGTTGCGGACCTGCGGATCTGACTGAATCAGACTCGTGCCGCAGGGAAACCGCATCGCCTCCCAGCCTGCGGCCAGCGCCTCGAGCCTGCCCATCAACAGATCCTGTTCTTTGCCGTTGAGGATCTCCGAACGGGTGACGGCCCGCTCGATGCCATGGATCGGTCGCAGTGCAGGCAGCGGCACCGGCGGAGCGGGCAAGGCGTGCAGGTCCCGGAGAAGGCTTCCGAGCTCGGAGACGGTGATGGGGTCGTCGTGTGCCGGGTCCAGACGCTGCCAGACCGTAACGGCGTACCCGCCCACCCGCATCGGCTGGGAGACGCCCGGATGAAGGCCCACCGTGGGGAAACCTCGGGCCACCAGCCAGTCGACCACGGCCACCATCCCGCGCACCCGTTCCAGGTCATGATCGCCAGGGGCGACCTTGACGACCACGTCACCGACTGCGTAGACGGCGTTGGTGTGGTGCCGCAGCAGGACCGCGTCCGAGTCGGAATAGCCGAGGAGACGACACACCTCGGCGAGCACCGGCCGGGTGCGCGCCTCGACGAACATGGGGCTCCTAGGGACCGAGTGCGGCTGTGGTCCCAAGACTACGGGCGCGCTCGCGGCACGCCCGGAGGTAATCCGTCAAGCTGGCGACCTCGCCGCGCCCGTTCTTCTCGGGGATCGCCGAGGCCACGTCGGTGGCCCTGGTCAGGATGATCTCCGTACGCTGCGTCTCGGGCAGGTCCGCGACGGCATCACGCGCGGTCAGGGCCGCTTCGGTCGCCCGCCGGTCCTGCGCGAGGCACATCGACCGGTCCAGGGCGATGAGCGCCGCGTCGATCGGAACGGCCGGAGCCGCGCCGTAGAGCCGCAATGCCTCGTCCTGGACCCGGTACGCCTCCATCGTGTCACCGAGCCAGGTGTATGCCCCGGAGAGGTAGAACAGCAGCCGCTTCGCCGGAAACCTGAACGCCACGTCGGTGTCCTCGTCGCCAGCCTGATCGAACAGCCGCCGTGCCTGATCGATGGCCGACCGCGCCTGCTCGATGGCGCCGATCCGGGCCAGAGCACGCGCCCGGCCCGCCGCTGCCAGGGCACCCGGCGACGATGCGTTCGACGTCACCGCCAGAGCCGCATCTGCGAGGGCAACGGCTTGGGTTGGATCCCCGAAGTAGTACGGCAGCATCGCCGCTTGGGCCCGCACGAGCACCCTGAAACGAGCATCCCCGCTGTCGTCCGCCGCGTGGATCGCCGTGCCGTACCACCGTCGAGCCTCGGACACGTCTCCGAGCCTCATCAACGCATCAGCGCACATCGTCGCCAGCAACGCCGCCACCCCGGACAGCCGTGACTGGACTGCCGCCGGCTGCCGCCGAAGCGAAAGCGCCTGGACCTCTCGGCAATCGGCAGCCAGTAGCGCAAGCATGATCTGCGGCGAGGCCGAGGGGTAGACCCTCATATGCTCGCCCGCAGCTTGTTCAATCAGCTCGAGCTGCCGAGGAGCGACACTCGCCGCTGCCAGAGCCTCGTCCAGGCACAGTCGGAGCCTGACCAGATTGCTGACCTCGATGCGGGCGGCGGCACCGGCCGGCGATCGGTCCGCTCCACCCTCCACGGCTAGGCGGTCGGGGTCGCGAGGCACAACGATGTCCTCGTCGCGCCCGAGTCCCATAGCCGGACGCGGAATGTTAAGACCGGCTGCGATCCGTTCCAAAACCTCGTAGGCCGTGACCTGGCGGACGCCTTTGGCGATTTCAGCAGCGCGGTTGGGCGAGACGCCAACAAGAGTCGCGATCCGGCCGTATGACACGCCCCTGGCGTGGAGGAAGTGGAAGACCGCGGTGATGTCGCGCCGCCGCAGAAACTCAGTGATCGGTCGACCGTTCCAAAGCCCCGAACTCCACCACTCGGGATCCACCTGCGCGGCCACGAGCACCTCCGACCGGACGACGACCACCTGCCAGCACAGCGCATCCGCGCCGTCACATCAAGTCAATGACGGCCGACAGCCCATCCAGAGTCGCCGCGCGAAGAAGCATCCGGAAGACCCACGATGAGCCCTCACGGTGTCCTAATGGGATCAAGCGCAGGCTCCGGAGCGCCCCGCCGCCCGCGCCGCGCTACCGCGAGAATCCAGGCCTGCCTCGTCCTGCATTACATTCCGGCCGAACCGCATCCAGGAGACAGCTCACTTTCGCGGTGACCACACCAGTCGAAACGATGGCCACCGCGTCACGCATGTCGCGGTTTACGCCGTTCGATATCAGCGGCTGCTGCGGTATAGCATCGACGAGTGAGCTCAATTGAGCCCAATCGCTTCATAGACGCCAGAGCTCCTTCAGATGTGCAATCAACTCTTCCTGTCGCTGACCAAGCACCTGCGGCGTCCAGGCACCGTGTTGAATCACCTGGGTAGTCAATGGAAAGGGCGAGGTGCCCGATCCGCCGGTGAAGTACCCCTTCTTTTTCTCGTCGAATTCACGGTTTCCGGCTTCCGAGTTCTTTCTCCGGTTCAGGAGTACGAGGTTAGCTAGACGGTGCACCCAGTGGGCCCGCTCAGTATCGGTGAAATCGCTGAGCCATTGACTGCCCGCCTTGGGATTCTGCGGCAGGACGTGTTCGACAGAAATCGTGGCGTGATTGTAGTTGGCACCACCCGATGACAACTTACTATCGAGCCGAAGCATCACGTAGAGGCGCAGGCGAGTGACGCTGTAGATCTCGCCCCCCAAGAGGTCAACCGTCTTCGCCATCTCGCTCTCGCTCAGTTGAAGCGGGCTCGTTGGTGACGTTAGGTCGTCGCCGTTCTCGATGGCGGTGAGTACACGACCGTACCGTTCTATGCGTTGTGTGACATCTAAGCGTCGGACATGCATGCTGGCGGCGAGCCGGTCGAGGTCGCGGGTGAATGCAAGGATTGCTTTCGGGTCACCGCTGCGCCGACTGAAGTAGCTCATCCCGGGCGGGATCCAGTCGATATTGTCCAGTAGCTGCAGCGCTGTCAGCAGATCGTTGACCTCATCTGCGCCTTCATCTGATTGGTAAGCCGAGCGGCTAACCGCTTGGAAGGCCTCGGCATAAGGCACCAGCACCTGATTGATAAACTGCCGCGGATCCGGCACCCGGGTCAGGACTGCGGAGCGAAACTCCTTTAGAATCGCTTCTCGCGCCTTAGTCTTTGCGTAGATCATGCGGATATGTGCAAAAAGATCCGCGAAATCCTCTCGACCGAGGTCCTCCTCCTGACTCTCCCAGGTAGCGGTGTAGGCGGCCTGGGCATCTGAAGGTACGGCACCGATGACCTCGGACTTGAGGATGTCGCTATGAGTCACGCTCAGGCCACGTTCGTTCAGGACGGTGAAAATCCGATACGCAGAGTCGAAATCCTGGGTTGCCACGACGACGAGGTAGGTGTATCCGTCAACGAACTGGACCAGCCGTCGGCGCTCTTCATCACTCAGGTCGGCGAGCCGGTCCCGAAAAAGGCGAGCGTTGGCGACGAGGTTTCGCCGACTGTCGGGAAGGCCCTTGGTCGCGATCTCGTCGAGCCTTGCCATCGAATCGAGGTCCAGAATCTCCTTCTCGAAGAACGGCTGATCCTTGTTGCGCAGAGCCAGACGCGGCTGGTCCGATAACCCTCGGATCGGATCACCGTGCTGGAAGATCCTCCGGTAGAGCGCTGCCGCAAAGTCTTCCGGGAGGAAGAGTCGGACTACGCTGAGCAGCGTCATCAAGGTGGTCAGGCGCTGTTGTCCGTCGACAACCTCCGACTCAGGATGGCCCTCCCTCTTCACCAGAACGATGCTGCCGAGAAAATAGGGATCCGAGTCTTCGAGTTTGTGTTCGCAACGCGCCGCGGCCAGAAGGTCCTCCAGCATCTCGCCGGCCTGCTCCTCGGTCCACGCATACGGACGCTGGTAGCGAGGAATGCTGAACCGATAGGAATCGGTGAAGATGTCCCCCACCGGCCGCTCCGCTGCTTGAATCCTGGTACCAGCCATGCTGACAGCTCACCTCCATCGCGGGCAAAACATGGGCGCGAGGAGGGAGTGTGCCACGTTCACTTTCGCCACGGGCTTGATCGCATATGGCAATCCAGCTCAGCGAATCCGTATCGACAGTAAATCCTAGAAATGTGCGTTAGTTCCTCTTGCGCATCATGCGCACACTGACGCACGGGTGACACGCGCGGAATTGTTACGGACGAGATCAAGGATCAGGTAGTGATCCTCTTCGGCGTGGTGGCGGCGGCGCACATCAAGGGCTCTCGCCCATCCGGTCCATCGACCGAGTACCGGACAGTGTCGTGAGTCGCCCGCCCACGCGAACCGCGCCGCGCCCACCGGCAGCCCGCCCGGTCCAACGGCTCCCGAGCACCCAGCGAGCGTCCGCCCACCATCGCCGTACGCGAAGAAGGCCCCGGCCCGGTGTGAACCACCAGGTCAGGGCCTTGCTCGTTGGTGCGCCGCCAGGGACTCGAACCCCGAACCCGCGGATTAAGAGTCCGCTGCTCTGCCAGTTGAGCTAGCGGCGCTCGCCGGCAACGGGACGAGACGGTAGCAGCCCCGGACGCCACCCCGAACAGGCAGGGGCCCACCTCACCACAGCGTCAGCGTGACCTGCCCGGTCGCGACCCCGGACGGGTCCACCACCAGCATGTACGTGCCGGTGGCCGGCAACGTCGTCGGCTCGATGTCACCGGCCCCGTTGACGACGCAGCCGCTGGTGATCGGGCTGCCGTCGGGGGCGCGGAGTTCAAGCACGCCGCACTGGTCGGGCAGGTCGGATGCGGTCGCGGTCAGGCTCACCGACGTGCCGGCGCTGGCGGTGAACCGGTAGGTGGTGACCGCGCCGGGTTGGTCGACGGTGGCGACGACCGGCGGACCACCGACGCTGATCGTCGCCGTGCGGTCGCGGCTGCTGACCAGCCGCAGTGTGGTCGCGCCGGTGGTGCGTCCGGTCGGGTCGACCACCACTGTGTACGTCCCGTTGGCGGGCAGCAGCGTGCCGTCGATCTCGCCGACGCCGTTGATGACGCAGCCGCTGCTCAGCAGCCGGTCATCGGTGTCGCGCAGTTCGAGCGGGGAGCACTGGTGGGCAAGTGTGCTCGTGGGCACCTCGACGTAGACGCGCTCGCCCTGCCGCCCGGTGAACCGGTACCGGGCCCGCGAACCCGGCTGGTCCAGGGTCGCGGTGACCGCCGGGCCGTTCGCCTCCAGCGTGCCGTCGACGTCCCTGGCCAGGTAGACCCGCACGGCTGCTCGTCCGGTGTCGCCGGGGGCGTCGGTGACCCGCAGGGCGTACGTGCCGGTGGTGGTGAGGTCGACGCGGTCGACGTACCCGATGCCGTTGATGGCGCAGCCGCCCCCGACGAGCTGGCCGGTGGGGTCGGTGAGCACGTACGGCGAGCAGCGGTCGGCGATCCCGGGCGCGATGGCGTCGACGAAGACGGCGTCACCGGCCCGGCCGGGGAACGTCAGTGGCGCCCCGCCGGGGGTCAGGCTGCCGCTCGCCACGGCTGCGGCGGTGATCGGCGGGGCGGCGGGCGGGGCGACCTGCTCGGTGGTGGCGCCGGCCACCGCGAACTCGGGACGGCCGCTGACCGCGACGTCGAAGACGCACTCGGCGAGTTGGGCGGGGGCGGTGACGCCAGCCCACGCGCAGATCTGCTCGGCCGTGGCGCGGCGTGCCGGGTCGAGGTCGCCGACGGTGACCTCCCGTTCCGGGAAGGCACGGTCGGTGAACGTGCCGGTGTCCTGACCGTCGTCGTAGTGCAGCAGCGAGCGGTCCGGGGTGATCCGCCAACTGTCCGCGTACGCCGGGTAGAGCTGGTTGAAGGGCACCGGCTGGGTGAGCGCGGTCCCGGACGGGGGTGCGATGTCGTCGGCCGGGTCACCGTCGAAGTCGCCGAGCAGGCCGCGGACCTTCCCGGCCCGGCCGTCGGCGAGCTTGACCAGCACCCGGTAGCCGTAGTGGCCGATCTGGTCCACCGCCGCCGCGGAGCCGTCCGGCCACGTCAGGTCGTACCCGTCGGTGGGTCCGGTGTCGGAGGGGCGGCGGCCGAGGGTGCCACCGCCGGGCAGGTCGGTGCGTTCCGGTGGCGCGGCCAGTGCCGCGCCGTCGAGGTGCACCCGGGTGCCGCCGTCGGCGAGCGTGAGGGCGACCCGGTGCGCGCCGATCCGGAACGCGACCGCCGAGTTGACCGAGGCGCTGCGGGTGCCGGCCATCGGCGCCTGGCGGACCTGCACCTCCAGCGGGTCGCCGCCGGTGGCGGTGACGAGCGTGAACTCGCCCACGGCCTGGAAGTCGTAGGCGACCCGGTCGAACGTGACCAGGTGCGGGTCGCCGTTGCTGCCGCCGCAGGTGGCACCTTCCTCGCAGAGCTTCACCGGACCCTTCTGCGGGGGCTTCTTCTTCGGCGGTTTCTTGCACTCGTCGAGGTTCTTCGGCAGCGTCTTCCCGTCGTACTCGGTGCGCGGTGGCAGGCCCTTCGCCGCCCGGTAGCGGTTCTCCGCGAGTGTCGCCTTCACCTCGGCGGTACGGATTCCGGTGCTGCCACAGTCGCCCTGCGGAACCTTGTTCTGGGAGATGTCGTCGGCGTGGTTCAGCTCGTGGTAGAGCGCGGCGCAGGGGTCCCGGGCCACGCCGTCGCCGTACGGCTCGACGGAGGTCGGGTTCCAGGTGACGGTCGAGGAGCCCTTCCCGGCGGGGCTGTCCGGCGTCTCGAACGCGCCCGAACCGCCGGTGGTCGGAATGATCCGCACCCGCGGGGACTTCTGGTCCCGCAGCCTCGGGAGCAGGCCGGACGGGTCGCCGCCGGGCGCGGCGAACCCCTTGAGGCAGGCGTCGACGGCGCCCTGGAAGTCGACGCCGCTGACCGGCACGCCACCGGTCGGGTCCACCGTGTAGTCGGCCCGGGCCGGCCGGGAGTCGCCGATGGCCAACGCGCCGACGGACACCAGTAGCAGGGCCACCGCGGCTGCGGTCGGCCGGCGGCGGCTGCGCAGGAGGACCACCACCAACGCCGCGACGAGCAGCGTCAGCAGCAGCGCCGCACCGGCGAGCCACAGCCAGCGCGGGACCGTCCCGCCGTCGCCGATGGTGAAGGTCGCGGTCCGCAGCGTCGTCCCGCCCGCGCAGAGGCTCGGCCCGCCGGTCACCGGCAGCGGCAGGTAGCCGGCGGTCACCTCGTACCGGCCGGGGGCGCCGACCGGCCACAGCGTGTCCAGGCCACCGCCGTCCGGGGTGGCCGCCACCGAGCGGAGCAGCACCGCGTCCGGAGTGTCACCGTCGTGCAGGCGTACGCCGGTCAGGCTCACCGTCGTGCTCGCCCCGGGTTGCACAGTGGTGAGACCGGCGGTGGCGGCAGCACCGATGCCGTCGTCGTGGAAGCTGCGGGCCAGGGTCGGCGTGAGATCACGCCCGTCGAGGCGTACCCCGGTCACCTGGACGGTGCCGACGGCGCTTGTCGGCAGCGCGCACGCCGCGCCCGTGGTGTTCGTGACCGTGAGGTCGAGGCGGACCTGGTCGCCGACCCGGTAGTCGGCCTGGCCGGGCCGCAGGGCCAGGCCGAGGCCGCCGTCGGCGGGCGCCGCGGCGGCGTTCACCGCGCCGGCCGCCAGGGTGGTCAGCAGTACGGGAAACAGGACCGCGAGTCGCACCGTCCACCTCATGGAGCGGACTGTAGGGGCGCGGCAGGCGATCTTCGTACGCTCTGTCGGGGACCGGTCCCAGGGCGCCGGGCCGGATGGGCAGCGTCGTGCTCCGGAGCGGGAAAGGAAAAAGCTCTGACGAGGTGGAAGACACCCGTCAGAGCTTGATCGTTGGTGCGCCGCCAGGGACTCGAACCCCGAACCCGCGGATTAAGAGCCCCGTCGATGCCGTGCTCATCGGTCCCGCACGGCGCTGGCAGTCCCATATCTCCTACCAGTCCATTGCCTGTGGGCCGTCGTGTGCCACCGGATGCCCGTCGTCCACAGCGCGCGAGCACCCGGCGAGCACCCGCATACCGCGTCCCGGACGACCACAAGCCAGCTGAGCGGAACCGGGCGCTTGGCCGGCCACGCTACTCAAAGCGGTGGGCGTAGAGGTCCTTGTGCGTCGCTCATGTCCGTCGTACGGTGCAGGAGTCGGGACGCCGGTCTATCCGTCTCCCCTGTTGCCGCTTCCTCTCGCGGAGCCCACAACGCGGCGTGAACGCCGAGGGCCACAGACCGCCTGCGGCTCTACCCATCTGGTTGCTGAGGACGTTCCGCCTATCCGGACGGGCCGCCTGTCTCGCGCGTTCCCTACCAGTCGGGCCCGACGCTGCCGCACCCGTGGTCAGCGTCGCTCCCGCCCTGAGAGGAGTACCACCATGATCGCCAGATCCCATGGCGCCTCGCAGGATCCCGTCGGCGCCTTGCTGGCCGAGACGTTTCCGTACCAGCATGTTCTGCGCGCCGAAATCGCGGCCGATCTTCGCCGCTGCCCAGTTCTGCTGATCGACCCGCCGAACAAGTCGTTCTTCGGCCACGTTGTGGAACTCGCGATTGGTCTTGCCTTGTGCGATCAGAGCCCGTACCTTCGCCTGCTCCACTGCCTCAACCACGACCTTGGGGCCCGTTTACTCCACATGGCCGGCTACGGGCCCACCAACAACGCCACCACGGCATACGACGCTTGGCGCCGTAGCGGCTCAGCGCTGCAGCCAGCGCACATCTTCACCGGGGCCAGTCGGCTCGCTCACGTCCGAAACTTGCTCAACGACCTTGACCGTCATTGCTCGGACTCCGTAGATGTCGCGCAGCATCTCCTCAAGCAGTACCCGCGTCTCCTCAGCGGTCGTGCCGAGGAGACGTATCACACGAGGCGTACGTTCCGTACCGTCTGGGCCAGCTACTCCAGTGGCTTCCACAGCGCTTTCCGCTCCTACGGGCCGGCGACCGCGCAGCTGTCGCTGCTCGACGGACGCCGCCACGCCGACTTCCTCCTTGGTACCACCGTGCTGGAGGTGAAGAGTGGTCGACTCGACGAAGACCGCTACCTCGACGAGCTGATCCGTCAGATCCTGACGTACGCCCTGCTCGCCCATCACGATGGTCACCGCGTCACTCATGTCGCCGTCTATGCGGTGCGATATCAGCGGCTGCTGCGATATCGCATCGATGGGCTGACCAATCAGCTCGCCGGAACGCCCATCGATCTGGCTGCAACCGGCGCCGCCCTGGCCGCCGCCATCAGGGACCGGCCACGTCGAAGGCCAGCCGCCTGAACGCGAAAAGCGAACCGGGTGCACCGCAATCGGCCGCTCGACCCAGTGGACGAACAAGTATCGGTGCGCTGCGGAACGTCGCGTCGCGGACGACGCCGCCGAACCGCACCTAGCCCTGGCTCAGCATCGGATCCCGGACGCGGCGTTCATCGGTTGGTCAGCAGCAGCGGCAACAGCGAGTCGCGTAGCTGCTCCGTGACGTCGACAATCTCCCGGTGTAATGCGGCCTTGTCCTCGAGAGCGCTCATGATCTCGCCGATGGTCGCTTGCACTTCGGGCGGAGGCACGAGTACCGGCAGGGTCCGCAGAGTGCTGAGGGTCAGCGTTGGCACTGTGGCTGTGGATGCGTGCCGGGCGATCCAATCGCGAACCGCCGGATGCCGCAGATAGTTCAGCAGGTACCGGGGATCGATCGTCGGTTTGGGACGTAGCCGGAAGCAGGCGGTGCCGGCGACCCATCCCTTGTGCTCCGGTCCAGCGAGGGCTTGCTTGCCGAGGTCGCCGGTGCGGACGCAGATTAGGTCCCCGGGGTCGAGTCGATATCGATCGAGACGAGCGGCCGCCTCCGCCGTCACCAGAACGGCGCTTCTCTCCGCAATGCGCCCGTGCAGCAAGTGCTTCGGTGCGACCACTTCGATCGGCACGCCATCGGTCTCAACCGGCCGGATCATGCTGTTCGAAGGGCCGGCCACCATGTGACAGACGTCGGCTAGGGGAATCCCCTGCCAGCCGTCCGGTACGGGACCGATCGGCGAGTTCACAGGAAAAGCTCCTTCAGGTGGGACTCGATGGTCCGGTCGAGGCGGGCAGCTTGTTCGGCAAGTCGGTCGAGTCGCCGGGTGAGTTCTTCCACCTGCCTGGCGCGCGTCCGCAAGTCTGGCGCCTCGTCAATTGGCGTTATGTAGGCGCGGGGGTTGAGCCGGTACCCGTCGCTGCGGAGCTTCTCAATTGGCACACCGGCGGCAAACCCTGCGACCGCGTCAAGCCGGTGTTCGCGCCAGCGCCGGTACGTCTCGACAATTTTTTCAATGTCGGCGCCGGCGAGGGTTCGGCGGTGTCGTTGCTGGACGCTGCCCAGACCGGTTGCATCAACAAAGAGCACCTCGTAGGGCGGGCCGGCGGGCGAGCGCTGCAGGAGCCATAGCGTGACTGGGATGTCAGTGCCGGGAAACATCTGACCTGGAAGCGCGATGACTGCCGACACCGCGCCGTCGTTGAGCATGGCGGCCCTGATGTTCCGCTCATGGGTGTTCTCCGAGAGTCCTGCACCGTACGGCATTACCACTGCTGCCCGGCCATCAGGGTTGAGGGAGGCGATGACGTACTGCAGCCATGCGAAGTTGCTGTTGTGTGCCGGTGGTGCACCGTACCGCCACCACCCGCCAAGCCCGCGGTCACCGCTCCAGTTCGACATGTTGAACGGTGGATTTGCCGTTACCACGTCGTACCGGCTCTCCGGCGCCCCAGTTGGCAGGCTTTCGGCGGCCCACGGCAGCACCTGCGGCACTACCCCCCTCAGGCGCAGGTTCAGATACGCCAGCGCGCAGGAGCGGACCGAGTAGTCAGAGATCGCCACCGTCAGCTGCTCGGCCTCCTTGCCCTGCCGGAGCAGCCGGTCAGCAATTGCGGCAGGAAAGCCACCAGTCTTGCAACAGGGGTCAAGCACCCGGTCGCTCTGCACGGGCTCAAGCAGTCCTGAAGCGAGTTCAGTGATGGACCTGGGCGTGTAGAACTCCCCCCCGCCCTTGCCGACTGCCCCGCTTACCTGGTCAAGCATCGCACCAAAGACCTGCGGAAGGGGGACGTCGTCCGGGTCAATCCGGTCGACCAACTCGACGAGGGGCGCCAGCTGACGCGCGTCGTCGGCCCTGCGGAGCGATTGCAGCAGAGGACTTAGGAGAACGACGTCCTCTCCGTTCGCCGACCAGTCGGCGGCGATCGCTCGCTCGGCGTTCGAGGAGCCGTCAGCCAGCACCTGCCATGCGGGGCGGCCCCGCATGTACAACAGGACGAGCACGACTTCGCCGAACTCAATGACGTTGAGCACCCCCCGGTATCGGTCGAGGCTGCGCCAGAGTGCGTCAGTGAGGCGCCGCACCGTCGCGTCATCCGTCATCGACGAGCGCGTCTGCTTACCAGATGCCTGGGTCATGTCCCCTGCCCCTTGTCCTGCTTGTCCTTCGGCCCTTGTCGGCGCGGGACGATCCGCAGCCAGAGATTAAGAAGATCCTTCGATTCCCGAGGCAGTATCCGATGCGCCAGCGCAAGGAAGAACGCACCAACGACTACCCCCCACGGCGCGTCGGCCAACGCGATGCCAAGCGGCGCAACCACGCTGGTGAACATGCCAGACAACGGCTTGGCGATCATCGGCATCCGCCGCGCAGCCGAAGGTGCCGGCCAGAGGGGCCGACACGAACCTCGTGCGATACCGCCCGGGACCTCATCACATCCAAGAGCCACCCCTTCCGCCGTAGGTGATTCCACTATAGACGCGTATGGGCCTGCGCACAACGCGCAGACACATACGCGTTTGTGGAGATGCTTATGTCCAGTGGCACAGGCCCTTGAGTCGGCGCTTCAGGCGCTTCGCGCATCGCCACCCGAAGCGGAGACGTCATGCCACATCGCCCTGGGCTAGGTGCGTGACGTCCCTCCCCAGCCGACGACGAGTGCCGCAGCTTGCCGTAAGCCATCACGCTGGCTGCACCAGCGGGTCTCACTCGGGCTCATTCCCGGCGTTGGGCGCTGCACGGGCCGTACGGTCCACGCGCGGGAGAGCCTCTCGATGACGGCAGTCTCCCCCGCCGACCACGCCTGGCGCTGAGAAGTGTCGCACCCCGTCAGTACGCTCACTGACGTCTCGAGCGTGGTCGGAATGCGGACCACCGCGACGCTGTTGCCCTGCGGGCCTTCCTGCGGCCCCTGTGCTCGACAGGCCCACCTCATGCCGCGGCAAGCCCGCCGTTCAGACGTTCGTACTTGTTGGAAGGGGACGCCATGGGCGTTGAGCAGGCATTCGACGACTTCCAGAAGATTGTGAACGCCGACAAGGATCACGTCGACCTGGCGCGGGAGCGGCGGGACATCTTCAAGAAGGCGTTCAAGGCCGAACCTGATGCGGCCGAGGTCTTCGGGTCGGGGTCCCTCGCGCGAAGCACCCAGCTCGATCCGGTACATGATGTCGACCTTGTGATCGTCTACCAGCCGGCAGATCATCCCGACTGGGGTAAGCCCGGCGAGTCGGCCGGTGATGCTCTGGAGTACACCCGAGGACGGGTTAAGTACCTGCTCGGTGCCACCGACGGCACGGTGGAAAGGCTCGTGCGGTACACGCGGTGGCGCAACCACGCCGTGAAGTGCTGGGTGGACCCGCCTGAGGCGGCGGACGCGTTCACGGTAGACGCGATGCCGGCCTTGCGTCAGTCCGATGGGACGCTGCTGATTCCGCAGGCGGCAACCGAGGAGTGGATCACGGTCGACCCGGAGTACCTGATCCGCGCGGTCGCCGATCATCAGCGAGATTGGGAGCACTTCCGGCCGATGGTCCGGGTGTTGAAGCGGTGGCGCCACTTGGTTCCGACGAAGGTGAAGTCGCTGGTGATGGAGGTGCTCGCGCTGCAGTGCATACCGCGTGGCGGCAGCCGGCCCGAGGCTCTGCGGGCGTTCTTCACGGCGGCGGCCATCGAGGTGAATTGGGGGGTGGAGGACCCGGCCGGGCACTGCGGACCGATCCAAGACGATCTAGACATCGCGGTGCTGCGGAATGCGCTGTCGGGTGCCTCGGAGGCGGCGACCCGGGCCTGTGCGTTGGCGGCCGACGGTGACGCCGACGAAGCCCAGCGCGTGTGGCAGGAGGTGTTCGGGGCAGATTTTCCGGCGCCAGCTAAGAAGGTGTCGCCGGCCGTCACCGGCCCGGCGTTGATCACGAGCCGGCCGGTTCGGGACGCACCCCAGGGCTGAGTGCGCATGGGAAGCAGCATCGTGGAGCCGGTGACGTGGTGGCAGTGTGAGCCTAGGCGGCTTGCGCGCGATCAGGCAGAGGTTCGAGATCGGTTCCCTGGCCTGGAGTGGCGGCCGGACGGGGCAGGTAGCTGGTTGGGGCGCCTGCCTCGTTGGCCGTTCGTCCGCCCGGAACCGCCCGGCCTGCTAGATGCGGTCGGTGAGGAGGGTTTGCAGATCGTGGTCGTCTACGGGCATGCGTACCCGATGGTGCCGCCAGCGATCTTTCCGCTCGATCCGGAACCGCCAGTCAGCGCACGTACGGACCAGCGGTGGCATGTCATGGGCGATGGCAGTCTGTGCCTGTTCCAAGACGACGCGACGTGGACCGGCCGGGATTCCTTGGTGGAGCTGCTGCTGAAGGCGGCCGGGTGGCGGGTGGAGTTCGAGCTGATGAGCCGCGGCGTGATCGAGGCCATGACGATCAACGGCATCGTCGAGGACTCCCACTTCGATCGTCTGCTCGCCGAACTTGCCGCCGCGAGCACCCAGGAGGGCGCAACGACCAGCGCAGCTGGCGAAGTGGCGGGCGCTTCATGAATCCGCTGATCATCCTGGTGCCAAAGGAGGCCGCGGGCCGCATTCGGGGCAGCGGCGCTTGGGGGAGGGTGACGTGCAAGGTCTCTGACGCGGAGAACGCGGGCTACATCTACCAGGTCTCTTCCGGACCGGACACGCCGCTGCTCCCGGTGGACATCACGCCTAAACGCCAGCACTTCCTGGCCTTCGGCGAGGTTCGGCCGAGTGGATTCTGGTACCGCGTCAACGCTGACCTGCATGTGTTGTGGCACCTAAGTCGGCGCCGCACCACTCAGCTGACCCTGGACGGATTCAAGGGATACGTGGCGTCCGGCTTCGTGCACCCGGGAAAGCAGGCGTACATCGCGATCACCTACGCGCCGGACGCAGTTGGCCATGTTCCCGAGGTCCGGATTCAGGATCTGGTGGCCTGGCACGTCGCCAGCGACGGTGTCGTCCCGCTCGACATCGAAAGTGAGCCGGAGCTTCTCGGCAACGCCCAGTTGGTGCCGTACTGGCCGGCACAGCATCTGGCCGGCACCACCGTCATGGTCGTCGGTGTCGGCAGCATCGGCGGCGCCGCGGCGCACGCGCTCGCCGCGTACGGCGTCGGCCGGCTGATTCTCGTCGACCCTGATCGACTGCGATGGCACAACCTGGTCCGCCACGTCAGCGGGCCCGCCCACGTCGGTCGGATGAAGGTTTCCGCGATCCGCGAGGACCTGCAGCTCCTTCGGCCAGAGACCGACGTCCTCGCATGCCCCGTCGATGTGGTGACCGATGCCGACGTGATACGAGCCCTGCTGCCGCGCACAGATCTGGTACTTGGCGCGACCGACGGGGTGGCACCACGGCGCGTGATCAGCCACCTCGCACGCCGTGCTCGCGTCGACGCCATCCTGGCATGCGTGCTCGAAGATGGCGGAATCGGCGAGCTGCTGCGGCTTCGGCCCTGGCGCGACCGCGGCTGCCTCGTATGCCAGCGTCAGGCACTACATAACGGGGGCTCCATGAATCCTGAGCCAGCCATCGACGCCGGTTACGGGACCGGGACACGACACCGCCCTATGGCCGCCGTGGGGGCAGATCTTCACCTCGTGGGCCAACTGGCCGCCAAGGCTGCAGTCGCCACCATTCTTGAGCGCCACGGCTCGGTCGATCAAAAGCTGCCCGGCGACCACGCCATCGTCGCGTTGCGACCCCACTCCGGCTGGGCCGCGCCATTCGACCTGGTTCGTACGGGAGCAATCCGGTGGCGGCCAGGCACGGCCCCTATCCCCGGCTGCCCCACATGCGAGGACTCGTGAACGACATCGCCCAGATCGAGCGAGTCGTCCTGGCCCCAGCTGCCGCTGCAACGATCCGCGCCGAGGCGCTAAGGTCCGCCGATGGCAACGAAACTGGCGGACTGCTCCTCGGCCACCCTGACGCCAGTGCGACCGTATGGGTTAGAAGCGCCGGAGACCCCGGACCCGCGGCCGTGCGCCGGCCATCCTTCTTTCTCCGCGACCTGCACCACGCCCAGCGGCTCGCTGCCGAGGCGTCCGCGCGCGATGGAAGCGTGTGGATTGGCGAATGGCACACCCATCCCGGGGCCCTACCGCTACCCAGCGTCCGAGACCTGCACACGTACCTCGGGTTCCTCGCCGACCCTGAGCTAAAGTTCGGCGCCTTCCTCGCGCTCATCCTCGTGGCCCCGAACGGCACCTGGCACCAGCCCACGGCACACGCCTGGGCTTGCTACCACCATGCCGTCGAGCTCGTGCCGCTCACCATCATGTCCAACTCGATAACCGCATGAACCCGCCGGAGAACCCGATGACCGTGCTGCAGCCCGCCGCTGGACCCGCGTCTCGCAGCGGGGTGCGGCGCTTCGGCGACCACTATCAGGACCTGATCGGTTGGATCGCCGCACTGCGGGTCATCCACCCCGCCAACGACTTCCACCAGGTGGAGATCGAAATCAACGGAGTCGGCAACATCGACGACGTCGTGCTCCGAGCGGCCAGCGGACGACACCGCTACACCCAGGTCAAATGGACTACCAACCCCACCAACATGATCGACAACGACTACCTGACGAAGCAAGAAACCAGCAAAAGCAAATCGCTCCTGCAGAAGTTCTTCACCAGCTGGAAGAAGCTAGCCAACGGCACCGAGCTGCCCGTGATGGAACTGGTCACCAACCGGGTGCTCGACCCGGCCGACCCGCTGTTGAGCCTGCTAGATGGACGCACCGACCTGCTCAACCCGGCCGCACGACTGGCTGGTCCCAACACGGCAGCCAGCAGGCGCGTCGCTGAATGGGCAACGCACCTGAACTGCACACGAGACGACGTTCTCGACATGCTCGACACGCTGTCGTTCAAACCCGGCCAGTCAGTCAACGGCGAACGGGACCGGGCACAGAGCCTCATGCTGGCCAACGGACTCCTCGGCGACGTTGACTCACTCGACCGCGGCATGAGCATCGTCACCAACTGGGTCCTCGACGGTCGTCGCCAAATCACCACCGAAGACATAGACGCCGAGATCGAACGACTGCACCTCCGCGCCGACGAACCCCGCGCGGTACTGCTGATCCAGGCCATCAACCGCGAACCCAACCCGGACGACGCCACGGAAGCTCTGGACTGGGTGGACCTCTACGACGGCGACTCCCCACCGGCCAGGCGACAGCCCTGCGACCCCGCCAGCTGGGCCACGATGAGCACCCAGCTCGACAACGCCGTCGTACGCCTATCCGCGCAGGGACTACGAGACATAGTCGTCCGCGGAGCAATGCGCCAAGCCACCTTCTTCACCGTCGGTGCCCGACTCTCCCAGGTCACCGGCACCAATATCACCTACATCCAGAACGGCACGCCCTGGCCCTCCGACGCACCACGCATCGCCATCTCCCCGCCCACGCAGGCGGTCATCCAGATCGACGCCGGACCCGACCTGGCCGTGGCCATCGGCATGACAATCGACCCCGCCCCAGCCGTCACCAAGTACCTCACCGGTGCCGGCCTCCCAGTCGAATCCCTGCTGGTTCTACTGCCCTCGGAAGGCGCACACGACCAGTCGGTGGCCGGCCCCGGTCAAGCCGTCGCCTACGCGCAGGCATTGCGCAACGCGGTTCGCGCGCACCTCGAAACAACGCCCAGCGACCGGGTGCATCTGTTCCTCGCCGGCCCCGGCGGACTTGCTCTCCTCCTCGGCAACCGCTGGAACCGTGTCGCGCCAACCGACGTGTACGAA
Organism: Micromonospora sp. NPDC048835; assembly: GCF_040649995.1. NCBI lineage: Bacteria > Bacillati > Actinomycetota > Actinomycetes > Micromonosporales > Micromonosporaceae > Micromonospora > Micromonospora sp. NPDC048835. The sequence goes on from NZ_JBEZGM010000010.1 coordinate 144,936, forward strand.
GACCTCGGACCGGGCCGCGGCTACGTCAAAGCTTTCACCGTGGCCGCCTAACGCTCCCATAGCAAGGCTCACCGAGCCAGAGCCAAGCCGCATTGCATGTCGTCGCTCACGTAACCGCCGGGACTGGGCTCACGATGAACACGTGGCTATGCCGTGGTCGTCGCGCCGGCCCTTGGACCATGGGGCAGAGCCAAAATCAACCGGCGGGATGTAGCCGGATCCAAAAGTCCGGGTGACTTACGACAGGGGCGCCTTTCAGGCCAACTTGGAGAAGCGTTCGAAGTATTCGGTCAGCATCGCGACGACGCGCTCCTTCTTGGTGCCGAAATTGTTGTCCTTCGCGAAGCGCGAGACCGGCGGCAGGACTTGGGTGATCGCCGTTCCAGCGGTTGCGATCGCGCCGTCGCGAAAGGCCGCTTCAATGAACGATTTCGTCTGCTCGGGCCGAAGGCGCTCGGCGTGGATGATCTCGGCGAGTTCGGCTTCTCGTCGTTTGGTGACGAAGTCGCGCCAGTCGTTGTTGACCTCGCCAGTGACCGACATGGAGTCGACAAAGTCCATAATCAGGTCTTTCTTGTTTCGCAGCGATGGGCTCGCATCGATGGCGTCCGCGATGGCACGCAGCGGCAACCTGCGTTCCTCGCTCATATTGGCCTGGCCTTCATCACGCCACCTCTGTACCAGCATCAGGATGTAGTCGAAGTTGACCTCAACCTGCTTGACGAGCTCGATCTCGAAGACGACATCGTCGAGGATCGACTCCTTTTTGCCGGCATCCCGCTTGCGGCGCCTCTCCCACAGTGCGTTGTAGACGCTCGTATAGTTCTGCAGTTGCCTCGGTGGCAGCGACTCGTCGTGACTGAACTCGTCGAAGGAGGTCAGGATGTTGCGCAGCCTGAGGATCCGGCCGAAGAGCACGACGAACGCCTTCTCCTGAGCCTCCCCGAATGGCTCCGTTCCGGGTGGGCACAGCTGCAGGAGTTGCACAACTTGGCTGACATACGCGGCGTGGTAGTAGGTGTACGGTTTCAGCAGCACCACTTCGTTGGCCTCGGAGTTACCGAAGAGCACCAAGGCATCGTCGACGGCCTTCTCAAGATTGCGGAAGCAAACGATGTTGCCGTAGGCCTTGACCGAGTTGAGGATCCGGTTCGTACGGGAGAACGCTTGGATCAGTCCGTGGGACTTGAGGTTTTTGTCCACCCACAGCGTGTTCAGCGTGGTTGCGTCGAACCCGGTCAAGAACATATTGACCACGATGACGAGGTCAACCTCACGATCCTTTACTCGACGCGCGAGGTCCTTGTAGTAGTTCTCGAACTTCGCCGCGGAGGTGTCGTACGTCGTGCCGAAGTCGGCGTTATAGTCGCTTATCGCGCGTTCGAGAAAGTCGCGCGAGGAGGCGTCGAGCTGATCCGCGTCCATCGCCTCGTCATCTAGGATGCCGCCGACTTCCTCGTCCTCGTTGACCGCGTAGCTGAAGATCGAGGCGATCTTCAGCGGCTGGTAGGACGGGTCCGCGGCCGCACGCTCGGTCTGCTGCCGGGTGAACTCGTCATAATAGACCTTTAAGGCGGGGATTGACGCAGTCGCCAGCATCGAGTTGAAGCCGCGTACCCGCTTCTCACCTAGGCTGTACCCTTGGGTGCGCATGGTCTTGGTATCGAAGTGGTCGAGGACATACGCCACGATCTTCCGAATTCGCTCGGGATGGCGCAGCACTTCTTCGGTGTCGATTCCGGCGACCTGCTTGTCTTCGACGTCATCCGCTGCCCGCACAGTGTTTTGGTACGAGACGCGGAAGGGCAGCACGTTTCCGTCGTTGATCGCGTCCAGGATCGTGTACCTGTGCAGTCGGTCGCCGAAGATCTTCTCGGTAGTGTCCTTAGTCGCCCCGCCGGCGTTCTGCGGGAAGATCGGGGTGCCGGTGAACCCGAAGAGGTGCGAGCGGCGAAACGCCTTGCGCACCGCGGTTCCCATGCTCCCGAACTGGCTCCGGTGGCACTCGTCGAAGATCAACACCACGTGACCCTCGGTGATCTCGTGGCCTTTGTTCTGCTCGATGAAGCGCGCCAGCTTCTGGATCGTGGTGACGATGATCGAGGCGTTCTGGTCTTGGAGTTGCCGCTTTAGCTCGGCGGTCGAGCGTGACCCGTTGACCGAGTCCTTCTCGAAGCGGTTGTACTCCAGCATCGTCTGGTAGTCGAGATCCTTGCGATCCACTATGAAGAGAACCTTGTCGATACCATCCATCTTCGACACGAGCTGCGCCGTCTTGAACGATGTCAGCGTCTTTCCCGACCCGGTGGTATGCCAGATGTAGCCGCCGGCCTTCGGCCCGGCCACCTTCGCCGACGACACCACTCGCCGCAGGATCCGCTCAGCCGCCACGATCTGGTAAGGCCGCATCACCAGCAGGGTACGAGAGACATCGAAGACACAGTACTTCGTCAACACGTTCAGCAGCGTGTGCCTGGAGAAGAAGGTCCGCGTGAACGCGGCGAGGTCACCGATGCGCCGGTTTTCCGCGTCAGTCCACCATGAGGTGAACTCAAACGAGTTCGATGTCTGCTTCCGCTTACGCTTGCCGTCCTCGGACTCAGCCACCTTGCGGGCACGAGTCGTGTTCGCGTAGTACTTGGTGTGCGTGCCGTTGGAGATTACGAAGAGCTGAATGTACTCGAACAGTCCGGAGTCGGCCCAGAACGATTCCCGCTGGTAGCGGCTGATCTGGTTGAACGCCTCCTTCAAGGGCACCCCGCGCCGCTTCAGCTCGATATGCACCAGCGGCAGCCCGTTGACCAGGATCGTTACGTCATAGCGGTGCTTGCGAGCCGTCCTAGCACCCTCACCGACCGCCTCGTACTGGTTGATCACCTGGAGTCGGTTGGCATGGATGTTCGACTTATCGATCAGCTTGATGTTCTTGCTCGTGCCGTCGTCGCGCGCGAGAACCTGGATCGGGTCCTCCTGGATGCGCGCCGTCTTCTCGACGATGCCCTCATTCTTCGAGGCAATCTTCTTGGCGAAGAACCACTTCCACTCGTCGTCACTGAAGACCACATTGTTCAACAGTTCCAGCTGACGCCGAAGGTTTACCTCCAGGTCAGCCGACGACTTAATGTGGAGACGCTCGTACGCCTGCTGCCCCAGCATCTTGATGAACTCGGCCTCAAGCTCCGCCTCAGACTGGTAGCCCTGATCGCTGCCACCGTCCGATTCGTACGTGGCGACCACCGTCGCCTCGTCGCTCACAACGATCGGCTCGTACCGCAGCCCCGAATCCGGTGCCTCCACACTGCCGCCCTGACTCACGCCACTCGCTCCGGGAACGTAAGAATGGTGTTCCGGTGGTGCTCATACTGCTTCCGCCGAGCTTGGATCTCTGCCCCGAGTCCTACGGAGAGTTCATTTATCAGCGCATTGAACTGATCGAGCTTCGCTCCGATCGCTTGCTGTTCTTGGTATGACGGAACGGCAACCTCAAGTCTCGCAATCGTTCCGACCGCTAATCCTGGCTGCGCAGATTTAGAAGCATACTGGTTTAAATTCATCGCGGTCAGCATATGGTAAGCCCACCGGATGTCCACTCCCGGCTTCGCGTGGACAACAACGGCATGCTCAGTTGCATAGAAGGATCCTGATGCTCGCTTAACGTTCCCGCACAGAGCACCCTGACGCCCGATGAGAACCTTGTCCCCTTCATGGTTTGGCATCGCAACGTAGCCCCTATGCCCGCCGCCACCAAAGCAAGGAATTAGATGGTCCGCATCGGGCGTTGCGGTGATTTCTGATGCGGCAATAAACTTGCCTGCACGCATATCGAACAGCTCACTCAAACTTGCCCGCCTTACACTCTGGACAGATGTAAGGAGTTGTTCCCGGTAGTGCTCGTACTGGCGCGTGCGGGCTTGCAGCTCAGCTTGCAGCTCAGCTTGCAGTTCAGCTTGCAGCTGAGTCGTCCGGTCAAGGATCCGCACGATCTCGCGCTGTACCTCAAGTGGAGGAACCGGGATCGTGACCCTACTCAGGCCACTGCTGGAGAGCCTTTTCACCTTGGCTCGGGAGACATGTTGTTCTTTATCAGCACGGAAGGTGCCGGTCTGGAAGTAGTAGGAGACGTAGGTCGGATTGAGTTCGCTCCGGAACAGAAACGAGTCATCGTGGATCGCGACCTCTCCCTCGCCGAGCCAAGCCACGGCCTTTCCCACATCCTCGACCGTCTCCCCAACGCCAGCGACGATCACGTCCCCCGGCTGGGCGTAGCGCAGCTGATTGCGCAGATCCTCCCTCACATACGAGACGGTGGTACGTGCGGACACGCCATATTCTGTGTAGATTTCCCCGTAGTGGATACAGGGAATTCCTTCCTCGACCATGTCAGCTTTGGTAAAGCGACGTCCGCGGACAAAGGTTCCGACCTCGCCGAGCATCATGACCTCAACACCATCGGGGCAGTGCTCGGCGAGCCGCCTATCGAACTCGCTCATGGTGCCATCACCGCACTCGGAGACACATTCACCCTGCCAAGATTCCATCCGAGCGCATCAATCGCCCGCTTCATCTCCTGATCGCTGGCGACATTATGGATGATTCCGATGACCAGTCTTCGACAGGGGTGGTACTTCTGCAGTGCCACTTCCTCACTTGAGTTTCCGTGGACGATTTCACTCAGCTCGCTGAACAACTTGTACCCGTCGCTGGAGAATGCCGACGGAATGATGTGATGCTGCTCGTCGACCTCCTGCAGGAGGCCGCGGAACGGCTTGCGACGGCCATTGTTGCCCATGGTGGGTATGCCTGCTATATCGGCGACCTGATTGGTGATCGCTTCGAAGATCTTCCGGAGATAGACCATGGATCCCGCACCGAGCTGCACCTCGTAGGCGAGCTGAGCACGCTCCAGCAGATCATCGAAATCACCGGCGCCGACTCCGACCCGGCTCGCCATGCCGCGCCGGTTGTCGACATAGCGCTCCAACCGCACGGTCGGTGCCGGTCCGTCCATTTCATCCCTTGACACTACGAGGAACCAGGCTTCTATGGCCGCTTGGCAAACTGGGCATTTGAGGCACGCGTCGATGCTCACCACGCGATCACCAACGCCGAGGCAGGACAGCTTGTCGCCCGACATGAACGTCCGAACGTCGTCGCAGGTCTTGCACTTGAAGTTGATAGCGACTTTGCCGACCTCGATCGTCTTATGTTTGCCCCAGGCCAGGCGGGCATTAAGGAAACGCTCGACCTGCGCCTCCTCGGTGGCCGGGGCCCTGGACAATAGTTCAGACAGTCGCATCGTTGGATTCCAAGTCGCCGACAATGGCGTCGATTTGGGTACGCAGCTCAGCTTGGCGAGCGACTATCCGGCAAATTTCGGCGTTTAAGGCCTTGATGTCGACCGCTTCGCGGACGTCCTCCGCCGCGACGTATGAGCTGACCGCGATGTTGTAGTTGTTTTCGCGGATGGTCTCGTAGTCGACCAGGGCCGCGAAGTGGTCGACGGCCACCCGGCGGGTGAACGCCTCGAGGATGTTGGCTTGGTGGGCGGCGGCGAGCTTGTTCTTATTGCCCTGGCGCGTGAACTCGGCCGAGGCGTCGATGAAGAGCACCCGGTTGTCAGTCTTCGACTTTTTTAGCACGATGATGCAGGTCGCGATAGTCACCCCGAAGAAGAGGTCCGGTGGGAGCTGAATGACGGTGTCGACGTAGTTGTTGTCGATGAGGTATTTGCGGATCTTCTGCTCCGCACCGCCACGGTAAAGCACACCGGGGAACTCGACGATCGCGGCCGTGCCGTTGACCGCCAACCACGACAGCATGTGCATCGTGAACGCCAGGTCAGCTTTCGATTTCGGCGCCAGCACACCCGCGGGGGCGTACCGCTCGTCGTTGATCAGCAGCGGGTTCGAGTCGCCTTCCCAGCGCGTGGAGTAGGGCGGGTTGGAGACGATCGCCTCGAACGGCTCGTCGTCCCAGTGGTGCGGGTCGACCAGCGTGTCGCCGTGGGCGATGTCGAACTTCTCGTACGGGATGTCGTGCAGGAACATGTTGATCCGGCACAGGTTGTACGTGGTTAGGTTGATCTCCTGACCGAAGTAGCCCTGCCGGACCCCATTGGGCAGCACCTTCTTGAACTTCAGCAGCAGCGAACCCGAGCCGCAGGCGGGGTCGTAGACCTTGTTCACCTCGGTCTTGCCGACCACCGTGATCCTGGCGAGCAGCTCGGAGACCTCCTGCGGTGTGTAGTACTCCCCGCCAGACTTGCCGGCCGAGGATGCGTACATCTGCATCAGGAACTCGTACGCGTCACCGAACAGGTCGATGGTGTTCTCGTTGAACTCGCCGTTGCCGAAGTTCAGCGATCCGATCGCGTCGAGGAGCTTGACCAGCCTCTCGTTGCGCTTCGCTACGGTGGGGCCGAGCTTGCTGCTGTTGACGTCGAGGTCGGCGAAAAGGCCCTTAATGTCGTCCTCGGACGGGGTGCCGACCGAGCTGGCTTCGATGTTAGTGAAGACCCGCGTCAGAGTTTCGTTGAGGTTCTCATCCTTGCTGGCCCGCTCACGCACGTTCACGAAGAGGTCCTGGGGCAGGATGAAGAAGCCCTTCTCCTTGACCGTCTCCTCGCGTCCGAGCTCGGCATCGGCGTTGGACAGGTAGCGGTAATCGAAGTCCTCGTTGCCTGCGCTGCGCTCGGCCTCGTTGAGGTAGGCCGTCAGGTTCTCGGAGACGAATCGGTAGAAGAGCGTCCCCAGCACATACGCCTTGAAGTCCCAGCCATCCACGCTTCCACGCAGGTCGTGGGCGATCTTCCAGATCACCCGGTGAAGTTCAGCTCGCTCCCGCTCCTTCTTGCGGTCCTCAGCAGCGGTGGTCCAAGCCGGCTCTGTCGTCACAGGGTGAAGTCTTACCAGAGCTCGTCGGCGCAACAAGGGAGTGGCCTCGCCGAAACATCCAGTATTCCTCCTGCGAAATAACTCAAGGTCGCCTACCCGTCACGCTTGGCGAGCGCGTGGTTTGCCGTCGAACTGGGTCAGCCAGCTGAAAGGTGGTCTTGAACTACCGGTCTGTCGGCTGCATCGCATGGCGTCCCACCGATGCCGATCCGGTCCAACGGCTCCCGAGCCCTCATCGAGCCACCACCCACCACCGGCATACGCGAGACGACCCTGACCTGGCGGAGATCTACCAGACCAGGCCCCTAATCGTTAGTGCGCGTCGTCAGCGGCGGCGGGGCACCGCTGAACGCCCTCCCAGATCGCCTTCGAGGCCCGCTCCCTCTGTAGAGCACTGGCCCCCCAAAAACCAAGATCAGCCGCGAAGACGGTCGGCGACCTCTGGACTACGCCGACCTTTTGGCGGCGCGCTGGCGCGGGACGATCGACGCGGTTGCTTCGGCGGCAGCGTGGGACAGCTCGGGTAGGACGTCGCCGTAGAACTTGGCGGTGAAGTGTGGGCTGGAGTGGCGGAGTCGGTTGGAGATGACTTTCATCTGGACGCCGGCGGCGAGGCCCATGGTCGCGGCACCGTGGCGGAGATCATGGAGCCGGATGGGTGGTAGCCCGGCTTGGGTAGTGAGGTGGTGGAAGTGGTCGGTGACGTCCGCAGGGTGGAGCCGCCCGCCAGTGGGCGTAGTGAACACGAGCCCGGTGGTGGTCCAGGCAGTACCGGCGGCGAGACGCTCGCGCTGTTGCCGGGCACGGTGGGCGCGCAGCACCGCGACGGTCTCGGTGTCGAGAGCGACCGCGGCCTCGCTGTCGGTGGTTTTTGGGGTGTCGATGGCGGTGGCCCAGCCGTGTTGGACGAGTTGCCAGCGGACGGTGAGGGTGTGGGCGTCGAGGTCGAGGTCGTCCCAGTGCAGGCCGCAGGCTTCGCCTCGGCGTAGGCCGGTGAAGGTGATGAGGTGGTAGAGGGCGTAGAGCCGGTCGTTCGCGTCGTGGGTGTGGTCGAGGAATCTGCCGGTGTGTTCGGGGGTCCAGATCATGACGGGGCTGGGGGTTTTGCCGGTGTCGCGCCAAGTTTTGATGCGTTGGTCGGTCCAGATGGTGGGCTTGGGTGGTCGGGCGGTGGGTAGTTCGACCATGAGGGCGGGGTTGGTGTCGAGGTAGCGGTGGCGGCGCATCGCGTCGTTGAGGGCTTTGCGCAGGGTGGCGTGGATGACGTGCAGTGTCCGGTTGCCAACGATCCGCTGGTTCTTGACCTGGTCGCGTTTGGCGGGGTCGCGGCTGGCGCGCAGGTTGGCGATGGTGGTGTTGCGTTCGGCGATGGCGTCGTACATGGCGTCGATGTGGCCGGGGCGGAGCCGGTCGATGCGCAGGTGGCCGAGGTGCGGGATCAGGTACAGCCGGATGTGCCCTTCGTAGGAGCGCAGGGTCCCCTTCTTGATGTTCTTGCGTCCGGCGAGCCAGTCGGTCAGGTACGCCTGCATGGTGGGCAGTTCGGTGGGGGTGATGTCCAGGTGCAGCGCCCGCCGGACCTGGTCCGGGGTGGGGATGGGCGCGCCGGTTTTGACGGCGGTTTCGATTAGGTCGCCGGTCTTGACGGTGGTGTGCGAATCGGTGGGATCAGGGACAGCGAGCGCCGCTCGGACGCGGTCGAGAATCGCGTCGGCGTCGGCCTGGATGGGGTAGGGGCCGTGTCGGAGTGGGCGGCGGGTGCCGTCGGCGCGGGCGGGGATTTCGATCTGCCAGTGCCAGTGGCCGTGGGTGCGGGACCAGCCGCCGCCGGGCCGGCGAAGCTGGGGACAGGAGCGTCCCAGTCGCCGGCCCGTGACGCTGTCGCGGCAGCCGCAGCGTTTGAAGGTGGATCCCTTCACTCATCGTCTCCTGGATGCTTCGTATGGTGCCGCCAGCGGTGTCGGGTGGAATCCGCTGGTGGCGGGGTCATCGCATCCACGCTCACCTTCGCGTCGGCTTCAAGTCGCCCGCCGCCGGTGGCGTGGGCGTCGGGTTGGAGGAGTTGAAGCAGGGCGGCGACCGGGACGACGATGCGGCTGCCTGCCCGGATCAGGGGCAGAGGGAACTGGTTGGTGGCGGCGAGGCGGTACGCCTGGGATCGGCTGATCCCGAGCACGGAGGCGGTGGTGGCGAGGGTGGTGGTCACGCCGAGGGCACGGATGCGCTCGATCGTCCACGCCTCCCCGATGCCGGGCGTGGTGGTGGTGGTGGTGGTGGTGGTGCTGTCGGTCGTGGTGGGGGTGGTCTGGTCAGCGTGATTCGTTGGGCTGTTCATGATCAGGGTTCTCCTGGCTATGAGATGGGTGGCTGTGCGGTAGGAGCGGGGTAGCCCCGTCGGGGTCGACCGGCGCAGGGGTGGCTGCTCCGCCACCGTTGCGCCGCTCCGGTGACAGAGGCGGTGGCGTCGGGTTGGTCGGCACGGCCGGGCTCGCAATCAGCTCAGGTGGTGCCGACGACTCGACCTTGAGGGTCTTGAGGAGTTCAGATACTCGAGTGTTGGACACGGTGTGACCGGCTGCGCGGAGGGCTTCGGCGAGTGCCGCCCGGGTCAGTGCCTGACCGTCCGCGGAGAGCCGGTCCCGGACCTTGCGCGCCGCCGGCAGCAGCTCGGCCACGTCGCCGGACGGCTGCGCGGACCGTCCCCGGTCCGCTCGCTGCCGGTTCCGTCCGCCGTGTCGGCGACGAGCATCCGGTGAGCGGACGGTCCGGGTCCGGGACCGCCGCTCCCCCGCAGTGACAGCGGACCGGGTCGCCTCGTCCAGTCCGCTGTCCGGAACGGTCCGCCCGGCCTCATCCCGTCGGCCGTCCCCAACCGTCCAGGCGGTGTTGGCGGGCGTGGCGGTGCTGGTCCGGCCGAGGGCGATCTTGACCATGACGAGGAAACCGAGCGCGGGTACGGCGGCGGTGATCCACCCGATGACCGAGGGTTCGGCCTCGACGACCTGCGCCGCCAGAGACAGGGTGACCGCACACGCCAGCACGGTGGCCGGGAACACGGTGGAGGTGTGAGCGCGTTTGCGGCGTCGGAGTTCCAGGCCGGAGGCGATGGACATCAGCTCCAGGACGATCGCGTCGGCCCAAGCCAGCCAGCCGGGTTGGCCGTGGGCAGCAGCGACGTTGTGCACGTGGGTGAAGCTGGCCGCTCCGGCTGCGCCGCCGATGGCCAGCATGATGACGACCTGGACGACGCCCTCGACGCGGCTACCCCGCAGCCCCGCGTTCGGGTCAGTGACCGGTGCCGTCGTAACCCATCACCTCCTCGAGCCGGACCGGAGCAACGAGCCGTCCGCCTGTCATAAGAGGCCGGACCGGATGCCGGACCGACCCGGCGTCGGACAACCATCGGGACGGGGACCGCCCGCCGGCCGCGGACCGCCTGCCGCAGACGCGGGACCGGGATGCGGTCCCACGTCTGTGAGAGCGGACGTTCGGCGTTCTCGGAGATCTGTCAGCACCGGCCGTGCCGCTCAGAACAGATCCGTGACAGACGCCGGCCGTTGCTGTCCGATCCGCAGCAGAGGTACTGTCCGCCGCCATCGTGTCGTCGCCAATCACGCGGCCTCACCCGCCCGGCCGGAGACGTCAACGACGTAACCGGCCAGATCAGCCAGCCGCAGCCGCTGCCCTTCCCCGCCGGCCACGGCCCACACCGCCTCCGCTGGGCCCAGGCCGGCCGTCGCGGCGTGGTCGCGGGCACCGGTAGCCACCGCCACCGACAGCGGCCCGTCGGCCAACACGCGGCGTAGGTTGCGCTCCCGGGCGGCCGAGTGCAGCCAGAACAACACCGGCCACGCCCGCTCGAGCGTGCCGAACAGCTCCTGATAGCCGTCCACCTTGCCGGCCAGGATCGACAACTGCTCGGCGCCGGTGTCGTACTCGACGAAGAACGGCACCCCTGCGCCGCCGTCGACCCACCGGCCGTAGCCGTCCGGGCGCACCCGCGGCTGATACGCCCGCACCAGCCCCGGATCCTGCCGGCTGGTGAACGTGCCGGCGCGCTGGCACACCGCCTCCGGCAACCACTCCACCAAGCCGGTGCCCGGACGGGTGCGGGCGTGCCCGGCCAGGTCGGTGAAGAACCCGTTCACCCCGAGGCGGTGGGTGAGGCTGCGGGTTGAGGTCCAGCGCCGCCGCTCCACCCGGGCGTGGTCGCGCCGCGGTGGGCGATCGTCCCGGTTGGCCGCGACAACCTCAGCGCCAAGCTGATCTATCACGTAGTGGTACGGGTAAGAGCCGCCGTCGGCACGCTGCGGCCGGAACCGGGCCACCAACCGCAACCGGTACAACGTCCGCAGCCGCCGCTGGCAGAAGTCCAACGACGGGAACAGGGCGTTCGCGATTTGGAACGACGTCAATACGCCGTGGTCGTACAACCAGCCCAGCAGCACACGGTCACGGCCGGTCAGCTGGGACTGGACCCGAAGGACCGGATCATCCACCGGCTACCACCTCCTTTTCCGGTACGGAATGCCAGCCCCAGGGGGGAGAGACCCGAGACCAGGCAGGGTCTGTCGCAGGACAAGCCGATGGCGCTGACAGCCAGGCTGGCCTGCGGTGTGAGAGGAAACAGGGGGTCGGTTCGGGGGTCCGGCTGAAGACTGACGTCAACGCTGACGCCAAGCCCGACCCTCGAACGGGGATCAAGCCGGAACTCGTCACTGCCAGGGCCTACGGCAGTAGGTGAAGGTGTCGGCGAGAGCACGGAAACTCCTTGGTTGAGGGTGTGGAATGTGGTGCTGATGGCGTGGTCGGGTCACCACAGCGCCGTTGGAGCGAGAAGGGCCGGTGAGATGCATCCCGGCGCCGGCCCGACGGTGGTCGCCACCCCAGCGGCGCACGCCTGGCGGGAGCCGTAGCGAAAGGATTGGACTTGGGGCAAGCGCGCAGAGGTGGTTGGTGGCGGGGTGAGGGCTAGCCTCTTGGGTCATGTCCGCCCATGCGCCGCACCCGTTGCTGTTCCTCGACGTCGACGGCACCCTCATCCCGTTCGGAACACCCACGGCGACTCAGCCGGGCATGCCGCATGGCTACACCGAGGCACCGGTCCTACCGGCCGACGCCCATCCCCTGCTGGACAGGGTCGATCCGGAACACGGCCGCCGACTGGAGTCCCTACCGTGTGACCTGGTGTGGGCGACGACCTGGATGAACGACGCGAACGACGTGCTCGCGCCCCTGCTCGGATTACCGACCCTGCCGGTTGTGGACTGGCCCGACTTTGACGAGGTTGGCGTCCTGCACTGGAAGACCCGTGGGCTGGTCGAATGGGCGCACGGACGCCCCTTCGTCTGGGTCGACGACGAGATCTCTCACGCCGATCAGCAGTGGGTATCGATTCATCACCACGCCCCGGCCCTGCTGCATCGGGTCGACCCACGTCACGGGCTGACCGAGCACGACTTCACAGTCATCGAGAGCTGGCTCATGCAGGCGCGGTAGAGCGAGCTCCGAGCCGTCGCGGGCGCCGCGCTTGACGGCTGTCTGCCACTCAGGACCGCCGCTGGTGAGATCCCGCACCATGCCGCTGGCGTTGGCGGCATCCGGGGGTCGTGACGTCGTGCCGTCGTGCCGTCGTGCCGTCACGATCCGACCTCGATGAGGCGACACCTGCCGATGTTCCCCGGCACCTGCCATACCTGCTCGTCCGGCCAGTGGCGATACAACAGCTGCCGCGTGGTCGTGGCGACAACGTTCCGCAGCGGCCCACGGAGCAGGTCGGCCCGCAACCGTTCCTCCCGCTCGGCATCCTGAGCGATCACCAGAATCGCCCCGACCGGCACCAGCCGGTCCGCACGCCGGTAGCCGGCCAACAATCCACCCAGCCCCGACGCCGGCCGCTCGTGCTCGGCGACAACGTCGCCGATCGGGCCACGATCGATGTGTACCAGGAACCGCAGGCACCGCCCGTCCTGTAGCCAGACGCCGTAGCCGTCGGCCCGCAGCTGCGCCAGGTCGTGCTGGCGCAGCCACGACGAGGTCTCCATCGTCGCCAGCCACTGGAACAGCTCGCACAGCCCCGGGTTGCGCCGCGACACCTCGACTAACGGCAGGAACAGCAGAGCATCCGCCCGACCGGAGGACCGCTGACCCAACAGCAACGGAACCGGTCGCCCCGACGCCGTCAACGCACGCCGGAGCACCTCCGTCCCTTCGGCCGTGACCTCGTACCACCAGGTATGGGTCCGGTCCTCCGGCGAGCGCTCGCGGTTCACCAGTCCCGCCTCGTGCAGCCACACCAGGTCTCGGTGGGCCGTCAGCCGCGACACCGCGCAGACAAGCGCCACGTCCAGCGTCGACGCGGAACCGTGCTGCGCCAAGTACGACAGGATCCGCCACCGCCGCGGAGACAACCGCCGCGTGGCACCCCGTTCACCCATCCCCCGATGATCCTCCGGGCACCTACAATCCGACATCCCGTTCAGGCCAGCTATGACAGGGAGTAGTCGATGCGCAAACCTGGAGATCGGAAGACGGGACCACCGTGACCGAGGACCGCGCTCGCCGTCGGCCGTTGAGCGAGGCGTCGGCGAGCCGTGCAACCACCCACATACCCAAACCGGGGTTTTGGGGCCGATTTTGGAGATCACTGTTCAGTGAATCAGCCGAAGAGCTGAGGACAGAAAGCGCGGCACGGTCAAATCGGACCGCCAATAGTTGATCTAAATGATCGGCGCCGTACTGCGGGCTGATCTTTCAGGGGCGCGCGGACAAGGCCGTCCCCGACTCGGCCAGCACGCGCCACGCACCGATGCGATGGTTACTCCAAGTAACAGCAGCAGTGGTTCCCCACACTCCAAGACCCCGTGCGATGGCCCCTCCTGCGGCACACGTTGATCCGCCTGCGGCCGAAGGGCACAATCCCAGGATGATCTCGAGCGTGTTCTTCGACGTGGGTGAAACGATCGTCGACGAGTCCCGGGAGTACGGCACCTGGGCCGATTGGCTCGGCGTCCCACGGCACACCTTTTCGGCCGTCTTCGGCGCGGTCATCGCTCGCGGTCTCGACTACCGGGAGACGTTCCAGTTGTTCCGGCCGGGGTTCGACCTCGCCGAGGAACGGCAGCGCCGGACCGCCGCTGGGCAGCCGGAGCACTTCGCCGAAGAGAACCTCTACCCGGACGCCCGGCCATGCCTGGCCGCTTTGCGAGAATTGGGCGTGCAGGTCGGCCTGGCCGGCAACCAGACCGCCCGAGCCGAGACCATCCTGCGCGCCCTTGATCTGCCGGTCGACGTGATCGGCACCTCGGACGGCTGGAACGTCGAGAAACCGTCGGCCGCGTTCTTCGACCGCGTCGTCACGGAGGCTGGCTGCCGCGCCGACCAGGTGCTGTACGTCGGAGACAGGCTGGATAACGACATCCGGCCGGCGCAGGCGGCCGGGCTTGCGACCGCCCTGGTGCGACGCGGCCCATGGGGATACATCCTCGACGACAAGACCATCAGCGACCGCTGCCTTTTCCACCTCGACTCGCTGGCCGAGTTGCCCGAGCTGGTACATAGGCACAACGAGTCGGCGGCTTAGCTCTCCGGAAGAGCGGCCCGGCTGGTCGCGAGGGCGGCGACGCGTTCGTCGAGTTGGCTGCCCTCGCGGCTGTCCCCGAGTACCTGCCGGACGGCTCTGACCCGCTCCAGCCCAGTGCCGTACCAGTCGGCCTGCAGGGCGTCCAGGGCCTGGTTGAGGTAGTCGGCGGCGTGGTCTCCGTCGCTGCTGTGCGCAGAGGCCAGGTCGGCGAGGACGACGCTGCGCTGCTTGGCGCCCGCCGCGGTCAGGCCGGCGAGAGACTTGGCCAAGTGGCGGGCGGCCTCGGCATGGTCGCCAGCGGCGAGAACTGCATAGCCAGCGAAGGAGTGCAGTCGGTCGGTGTCGTAGTAGTCGAACCATTCGGGCATTTCGGGTCGCGTCGTGATCGCGGTGGCAGCGAGGTCGATCTGGTGGCGGCTTGCTGCCCCAGCCCCAGCGCGGGCTTCGACTTCCGAGGCCACGCAGTGCAGCCAGGAGCGGACGGCGGGGCTGACGCCGTGCCAGGTGTGCTGGAGCGCCGCGTCGATCAGTGATCGGGCAGCGGTCGGATCATGTCCGAAGGCCGGGATGAAAGCCATGTGGCCGAGGACGGCGGCGGCCAGCGCGTGGTCTCCGGCCTCACGGGTGGCGGCGAGGGCGACGTCGTAGCAGCGTTGCGCGACGGCAGGCTGGTGGAGATCGAAGAATGCCAGTCGTGCGGTGAGGAGCGCCGACTCGGCGAGGGCGCTGGCGAGGGTCGCCCGGCTGGTGCCGGTGGCCGCGCGGACGAGTCCGGTGCCGAGCTGTGTGTGGGCATACGCAGCCTCGTACAGCGGGCGTGCGGGGCTGGTCCAGTACAGCGTCCGCTGGCACCGCACGATCTCGGCGTAGGCCCCTGGATCTACGGCCGTGCCTTGGGCGTACGCAGCCTGCGGATCGAGTGATAGCAGCGGCGCCACCAGGGGAAGCATGCTGGCGCCGAACAACGCGCGCAGGACGCTGGCCCGATCCCAGCCGGTTTCGTCGCCTCCAGTGATCATGTCCCACAACCTCCTGAACTCGTGCAATGTCTCTGCCTGCGGACGCATCGCCAGCTCGTCCGGAGTAAGCAGTCCCAGCTGATCGGCCGGCTTGTCGAGGATGGCCACGAGATGTTTGCGGTAGCGCGGGTCAGGCCAACGCTCACCGGTTTCCCACCGCCGCACTGTGTTCGCGTTCAGCCCGGTATCGGTCTCGCCAGCGTGACTCATCCCCGTGCGGATGCGCTCGGCGACCTCCTCGTAGGACCAGCCCCGCTGCAGCCTCTCCCACGCTAGCCGCCGGTTGGCGGGGTAACGCCGTCCGGTCATGCGAGCACCTCCGTGCGTCCTCTGTCGACGACGGCCACGTTAGCCATCTCCGCTACGGGCCGTCACTACCTGGTTGCGAGCGGACGGGTGCTGGACGGTACCGCTTGGCTCCGCCGGACGGTTCGCTGTTGACGAGCATCGACGGAAGCTGCCGGGCAGCTCCAGCTCACCAACCCATTGTCATCGACGCCAGGGGATTCATGGTGGAGAGATCGATCGGATCGGGCAAGACGGCCGGAGAGCTGACGCCGCTTGTTGTGGTGGCGACCAGAGGTGCGGTCGTGAGGTTGATTCCTCGTCTGCGTACCGCCATCGGGGCTGCGCGGGCGGGTGACCGGCGGGGTGCTCCCAGCCGCCGCCTCACCTCGGCGGGCCCGCCTTCACACCGGCGGGCCCGCCATGACTGGGCCGAGCAGCGGGAATCGGCCGACCGTCGGACGGTGACATCGTGACCGTGTACATCTCGCGGCACGCCTCCGCAGGCGCCACGGGTGCGCCCGGTCCGGCGGCGCGGCCCGGTGTGCCACCGACGGACCGGATGACGACCTTCCGAGGCGACCCGCCCCTACTGACCTTCGTGTGGCAGCGCGTGCTGTCGCCACCGGCTCAGCGCGGTGGTCGCCGGTGACGGCGCGGGTGCTGGTGACCGGCGCCGCCGGCTTCATCGGTTCGCATGTCGTCGACGCGCTCCTGGCCAGAGGAATTCAGGTGGTCGGCCTGGACCGCCGCCGGCTCGGTCAGGATGCGCTCGCCGATGAGAATTTGGCAGCCGCAGCCGCCAATCCGCTGTTCACACCACTCTGCCGGGATCTGGCCACCGACCGCCTCGATGACGCCATGGACGGCTGCGACGTCGTGTTCCACCTGGCTGCCCGGCCGGGCGTCCGGCCCTCTTGGGGTTCGGAGTTTCACGACTACGCCCAGTCCAACGTCCTCGGCACCCAACGGCTGCTCGACGCGTGTGTGCGATCGGGCGTTCGGAGGCTCGTCTACGCCTCCTCGTCCAGCGTCTACGGGCCGGCAGACCGACCCAGCCGCGAGAACGACCGGACCAGCCCAGTCTCGCCGTACGGAGTGAGCAAGCTCGCCGCCGAGCAGCTCTGCGTGGCCTACGCGTGCCGCCCCGACAACCGGCTCAGCGTCGTGGCCCTGCGCTACTTCACCGTGTACGGGCCGCGCCAGCGACCTGACATGGCCATCGGCCGACTGCTGTTCGCGGCCTATACCGGTCTGCCGGTCACCCTCTTCGGCGACGGCAGCCAACGGCGGGAGTTCACGTACATCACCGACGTCGTCGCCGCGACGATCGCCGCCTCTCAGGTAGATGCCCAGTGCGCCGTGGTGAACATCGGCGGCGGAGCGAGCGTTTCCATGCGGGGCGCGATCCAGGAGGCGTCCACGGTCACTGGACGGCACATTCCGGTCCAGGTAGCCGACGTCCAGCCGGGTGACGTTCCCTCGACGGCCGCTGACCTGACCCTTGCCGGCCGGCTACTGGGCTACTGGCCCACCGTCGGCCTGCACGAGGGCATGGCCCGGCAGTCCGCCTGGTTGGTCAACCTCTCCCGCGACCGACTCACCGCGTTCGCCTCCTGACGGAAGGAAACCCTTTTCATGATCATCTTGACTGCGGACTCTGCGAGCGAACTCTTCGCCGCCGCCAGTCAGGCAGTGCTGCTCAACGGCCGTATCGCCTGCCCGCGCGACATGATGACCACCGAGGTCGTCGGCGCGCACCTGTGCCTGACCAACCCTCGGCGCCGGCTGGTCTCCGTGCCACCCGTACGCGTCATCAACCCGGCATTCGCCGTCGCTGAGGCGCTGTGGATCCTCTCTGGCTCGGATGACCCGTGGATCTTCGACTTCAACGACAAACTGCGGCGCTACGCGGACGACGGGATCCTGCAGGGCGCGTACGGGCCACGGATCCGCCGGTGGGGTGGCAGCCTCGACCAGCTCGACGCGGTCGTCCGGAAACTGACGGCCGACCGAGACTCCCGACAAGCCGTCGTCCAGATCTATGACCCGGCACGCGACCACTGCGGCTACCGGGACGTGCCGTGCACCCTCGGATACCGGTTCCTGATCCGGCAGGGCCGGCTCGAGATGCACACCAGCATGCGCAGCCAGGACCTCTGGCTCGGCTTCCCGTACGACATCTTCGCGACCACGCTCCTGCAGGAACTGATGGCCGGCTGGCTCGGTGTCGAGGTCGGCGAGTACCACCACCACGTCGACTCACTGCACCTCTACGCCGATCATGCTCCGGCCGCCGCTGAGTGTCTCCACCACAAACCGACCGTCACCGAGATGGATCCGGTCGACGTGGACTGGCCCAGCCTGGACGTTGTCCTCGCGCAGGTCATCTCCGGTGACGGCGACCTGCCCGACGGCACCCTGTGGGACACGTTCGGACGGGTGCTGACCAGCTACCGGACATGGAAGCTCGGCGAGCGGGACCTGGCTAGCAAGATCGCCCACGACACCCCAGGGCCGCTCGGCGCTGCCCTCGTCGCCTGGTACCAGCACCTCACCCGGCCGGCCCTCGCATCGCCGGAGCTGGCATGACCGCGGATGTGGTGCTTGGGCTGTGCGCGTACACGCATGACTCGGCGGCGGCGCTGCTGGTCGACGGCCATCTGATCGGCTTCGTCGAAGAGGAACGGCTCGATGGGGTCAAGCACAGCAAGGCGTACCCGGCATACGGTGTCGCCTGGCTGCTCGCCCGGGCTGGCCTGTCGTCGTCGGACGTGACCACGGTCGCGTACAACTTCGACGGGCGCCGCTACCTACGTGCGCTGGGTCAACTGCCGACCCATCTGCGACAGGCTGCCAGCCGCGCCCGAGCCGTACCACGGGCCCGCAGCTTCACCACGGTCCACCGCCGCTACCAGGCCCGGATGCGAGACCTGGCCGAGCGTTTCCCACGCGCCCACCTCCAGCCAGTGCCGCACCACCGCGCGCATGCCCTGTACGCCTTCGCCGCCGCTGGTGTGGATGACGCAGCGGTCCTGATCGTCGACAGCCTCGGCGAGTTGCAGACCACCACCACCTGGCACGCCCGCTGGCGCAACCCGCGACTCAGCCTCGACCTGGCACACGCGATCGACGACCCGGCCTCCCTCGGTTATGCCTACGGTGCCGTCACCGAACACCTCGGCTGGCGCCGCGGTGACGAGGAAGGCACCGTGATGGCGCTGGCCGCCCTCGGCGACCCCGCCCGGTTCCGAGAGCTGATGTGCCGAGCGATCCGGCTCACCACCGACGGGTTCACCCTCGACCCAGCGCTGATCGCCCTGCGGGTGCTCGCCAGCCGCTACGGCCGGGTCACACCCGCGTTCGCCGCGGCGACCTGCCCGCCCCGCCCGCCGATGGCACCGGTAGAGCCCGTGCATGCCGACCTGGCCGCTGCACTGCAGGAACGCACCGAGCAAGTAATGCTGCATCTCGCCGCGCGAGCCCGCCGGCTGACTGGCTCCGGGCTGCTCTGCCTGGGCGGTGGGGTCGCGATGAACTGCGTAGCCGCCGGCCTCATCGCTCAGGCCGGCATTGTCGACGAGATACACGTACCGCCCGCCCCCGGCGACGCGGGCACCGCGATCGGCGCCGCCGCCCATGCCTGGCTCGAGGCGACCGGCCGCCCACCTACCGGCATACGCCACCACTGCTACCTCGGCCCCGCCTATCCCGACCTGGTACTACCGGCCGCACCGCGAGCGGGACTGCACGCCAGCCGCCCCGCCGAACCCGCCCACCATCTGGCCCGGCAGTTAGCCGACGGGGCAATCGTGGGCCTGTTCACCGGCGCGCTGGAGGCCGGGCCACGGGCCCTGGGGCACCGGTCGATCCTCGCCTCTCCCCTGGAGGCCGGTGTGGTCGAGCGGCTCAACGCCAGCGTCAAGTTCCGCGAACCGTTCCGGCCTTTCGCCCCTGTCGTACTCGCCGACAAGGCCACCGACTACTTCCGGCTACGCCAACCGTCGCCGTACATGTCGCTCGCGGCTCCCGTGACCGAGCTGACCCGCGACAAGCTGCCCGCGATCGTGCACGTCAACGGCACCGCCAGGGTCCAGACCGTCACGCGCGAGCAGCACCCTTTCCTCGCCGACGTTCTCACCCGCTTCGGTGAGATCACCGGCCACCCCGTGCTGATCAACACCTCACTGAACATCAAGGGCAAGCCGATCTGCGGCACACCAGAGATGGCCCTGGACTGCCTGACCGAATCCGGCCTCGACGCACTGCTCATCGAAGACCAGTGGGTGACCAAGTGAAGATTGGCTACAGCTTCTGGGGATTCCTCGGTACCGGCATCACTGACACCCCGGACGGAGGCCGCAGCCACCGCCGGACCTTGGTCGACGGGCTACGTGCAGCCGGCCGTGACATCGTCTTCCTTCAACCCAACCGGGACCTGTGCGAGGCCGGCGACGATCTCACCGGCCACTACCGCTGGGACGTCGGCCTGCCCGATATCGACGCCCTGTTCCTCGAATGGCGCTGGCCCATTCCCGGCCGCAACACCACCGTCTGCGGGCGACCCGGCCATACCTGCGACCTGCATAGGCAGGCCGATCTACTCGACCACTACACCCACCAGCTCGGCACCCCAACGATCCTGTGGGACAAGGACCGTCGGCTGCCCGCAGCGGACCCCCTGCGCCGAACCCGCAACGTCACCGTCTGCGAACCCGCTCTGCACCCGACTCCGGGCGCGGTACCACTGCTCTTTCCTGTCGCCGACACGGCCATCGACGCCGCCGACCCCACCACGCTTGTAGCCCTGCCCCGTCGCACCCCGCTGGTCTACATCGGCAACCAGTACGACCGCGACCACCCGTTCGACACCTACTTCGCGCCGACCGCCGCGCAACTCCCTCACCTGATCGCCGGCAAGTGGGCCGACACCAGGCGCTGGCCGAATCTGAACTTCATCGGCCGAGTCCCTTTCCCCCGCGTCTCCGCGATCTACGCCGACGCGCTCGCCACCGTCCTGCTGCTGCCCGCCCGATACGCCGCCGCCGGGCAGATGACCCAACGAATCTTCGAGGCCGTCCTCGCCGGCTGTGTGCCGCTGCTGCCCGCCGACGTCCGAGGCGCCAATGCGTTCGTTCCCTCGTCGCTGATCGTCGACGACGCCGCAGACGTGCGGCACCGCATCGGCTGGCTCACCGAGATCGCCGGCACCGGCGAGCACGCCAACCTCATCACCGAATGCCTCCGTCACCTCGACCCGTTCCGACTCTCAACCCAACTCGAAGTGCTCGACTACCTGCTGCGCCACCCGGAGCCGGTGCGGTCATGACTCACCGTGTCACCACCGGACGAGCTCACCGCACCTCTACCCTGGAGAACCATGGACAGGATCGCCATCATCGGCTGCGGCGGCAGCGGCAAGTCCACCGTCGCGCGCCAGTTGGCCCGGATCCTCGACGTGCCGCTGACTCACCTCGACGCGACCTACTACGACGAGCACTGGAAGCCGCTACCGCAGGACGAGTTCGCCGCCCAGCAGGAGAAACTCGTCGCTGGCGAGCGATGGATCATCGAAGGAAACTACGCCGGCACCCTGCCCATCCGGCTCGCCGCCGCCGACACCGTGATCTTTCTCGACCTGTCCGCCGCGACCTGCCTGTGGGGCATCGCCCAACGCCGCTGGCGCTACCGCGGCGGACAGCACCACCAGGACGGCGTCTACGACCGCATCACCTGGAACTTCGTCCGCTACATCCTCAGCTACCGGCGCAGAATGCGCCCGCGAGTCCAGGACCTGCTCCGCGAGCACGGACCACACGTCTACTTGATCACCCTCACCAGCCGCCGCCAGGCCGCCCGTCTGATCAACCGCGTCCGCGACGAGCACCAGCCCGTGACCTGACCGAAGCGGGACGGGAGGCGACAGATGTCGACCAACCCGTTCCTTGACCCCACACTGGTCCATGGCGACCTCTACCGAGGCAACGACCGGCTCGCCGACCGCACCCACGCGCTGCATCGCGCCAAGATCAGCGGAAGCGACGTCGCCGACACGATCGCCCACCTGCTCGCCGCCCGGGTTCCACGCGGGGCGGTCGTGCTCGACATCGGTTGCGGGCGCGGGACCACAACCCTGCGCCTGACCGACCGGCTCCGGCCCCGCCGGCTCTTTGCCGTCGACGCCTCGGTCGCGCTTCTCCGCACTACCCGCGACCGCCTCGGCGCCGCTGGCGCGTTGGGCTCAGTGGTATGCGCTGACTTCCACCACCTGCCACTGCCGGACAGCGTGGCCGACGCTGCGGTTGTCGCCTTCTGCCTCTATCACTCTCCAACGCCGGGTCTGGCCGTAGCGGAGATCGCCCGCTGCCTATGCCCTGGCGGCACAGCTGTCCTGGTCACCAAGTCGCTGGACAGCTACGGCGAACTCGACCATCTTGTCCACGCCGCCGAACTCGACCCACACGCCACCAGCCGACCGAGCCTCTACGAGAGCTTCCACAGCGGCAACCTGCACACCATCGTCGCCAAGAACCTGACCGTCATCGACGTCCATCACGACGAACACGTCTTCCAGTTCGCGGACGCCACGCACCTCGCCCGGTACCTCATCACCACACCCAAATACCGGATCACCCTGACCGGCGGGATCCCTAATCTCGCCGAGGCCCTCCAGCAGCGCCTGTCCAAGCCGCCCTACACGACCCGATCTACCGTCAGCTATGCCGTAGCGGTGCGGCCGTGAGTGGTGCTCTCTTCGTCAAGCGGTACGACGACCCGGAACGCTGCGCCACCGCTGCTGCTCACCACGTCTGGCTGGCCGGCCTGGGCTCCGGTGTACGTCTGCCCGCGCTCGTCGCACGGGGGCGCCAGCATCTGGTCTTCGAACGGCTGTCGGGACGAGCACTGGGCGTCGAAGATCTTCCGCGGGCCGCCGCAGCACTCGGCCGGCTCCACGCTGCGGCGCACCGACATGAACTTCGGACCGCTCTCCTCAACCAACCCCACATCACCTCAACCGGACTCGCGATCCCCGACTTCGCCAGCCCACGTCAGGAGGCGCTACACCACGCCGCTGCCGCAGCAGGCGTCCACTCGTCACGCATCAACGCCGTGCTCGACAGGGTCGGGCAATCCGTGACGTTTTACAAGGACCCGAATATCCGGAACTACCTTGCGAACGGCAATGACGTCGCCGTCGTCGACTTTGACGACCTGACGCTCGCTCCCTTCGGCTACGACCTAGCCGGCCTCCTAGTCACCGCATCCATGACCTACGGCCGCCTCGCCGACCGATCGATCACTCGTTGTCTGCGCGCCTACCGCGTCGCGGTCACGCCCCAGATCTGCAGCTTGGCCGACCTGAAGCGGTACGCGGAGTTGCACTACCTGCTGACTCTGCGATATGTCGGCCGCAACGGCTACCTGCACCCCTGGCCCACCGTCCGGCCCTGGCCGGATCCGTTCCTCATCGAACCGACCTGAAAAGGAGCCCTCCGGATGACTCCGACAACCGAACTCGTCATCGCCCGCCACGGCGAAGCCGCCTGCAACGTCGCCGGAATCGTCGGCGGAGAGCAGGGCTGCACCGGCCTTACCGACCTCGGCCGGAACCAGGCAGAGCAACTGGCCACCCGCCTGGCCGCCGAACACGCCCACCAGCGCTATGCCGCCCTCTACGCCACACCCCGACTCCGTGTCACCCAGACCGCCGAGATCATCACTCGCGCTCTGCATCTGGCCGCCATCATCGACCCGGACCTCCGCGGCCCTGACCACGGCGATGCCGACGGCCGACCCTGGGTCGACATCAAGACTTTCTTCCAGGGGCCGCCCCAACACAGGCCCGACCGCCCGTACGCTTCCGGCTCCGAGACGTGGAACGAGTACCTCCACCGGGCGACCGACGCACTGCAGAAGATCCTCGCCCGTCACGAGGGCGAACGAATCCTCATCGCCGCCCACGGCGAAACCGTCGAAGCGGCCCACACCCTGCTCCTCGGCCTCCCCCGGAACGCCTGCCTGCGACTCGGCTTCGTCACCGATCACACCTCCGTTGCCCGGTGGCAGCGCCCGACCAACCGCTTCGGCCGCACCATCTGGCAACTCGTCAGCCACAATGACACCCGACACCTCCGGCCCCGCCATGACTGACGCCAACGTTTACCTTGCGCTCTGCCAACGGCTTCTCGACGACGACGCCAAGCCCGTGACCTCGCACCCCGGGCACGCTGGCACTCGCGTACTGCGCGCCTCAACGGCCGCCAACGGAGACGTCATCGTCAAGATCCATCGCAGCCTGGAACGACACCACCAGGAAGTCCACGCCTACCGGACCTGGGTTCGGGCTCTCGGAGACAGGGCACCCCGACTGCTCGCGACAACCGACGACCCACCAGCCATCATCATCACCGCGGTATCCGGCGTTCCGCTCAACGGGCGGCGACTCAACCCCGAGGCCGAGCAGAGCGCCTATCAGCAGGCAGGACAACTACTCAAGACGCTGCACGCCGCTGGACCACCCCGCCTCGAACCAGACTGGACGGCCTGGCTCGCAGAACGCGCCGAGTACTGGATCCACCAGGCCGGGGACCGCATCACCACCGCCCGCGGGGCCGAGCTACGCGCGCACATGCGAGCCCTCCGAGACCTGGCGCCCCTGCCCGCCCTTCCGTGCCACCTCGACTTCATGCCCCGCAACATGATCTACGGCGACGACGGGACGGTCAGGCTGATCGACTTCGAACACTGCCGCTACGACCTACCCGCCCGCGACCTCGTACGACTCGCCACCCGGGTCTGGTGCCACCGCACTGACTTACGCGCGAGCTTCCTCCATACGTACGGCCAGCTCAGTGCAGTCGACGACGCACTACTGGAGCACTGCGCCCACTTCGATTTCCTCACGAGCTTGGCACGAAAGGCAGTGCCCCAACCCGCAGCCGATACCTAAGCCTGTTGTCAACGCCGCTCCAAACGGGGCTCTGGGACATTCCGCGATTGATTGATCTTAGCGACGGGTCATGAGGTGGCGAGGACACGATTGCGAGGGAGGTCAAGGTTCGCGCGGCCCTACATCTGCCGCTTGATGGTCTTGATGCGGTCGACGTGGCCTTCGACCGCGCCTGAGCTCCAAGGCTGGGCGAGGCCGGCGACGACGGCATCGGGGTCGCTGGCCAGTCCTGCGGCGAAGCCGCGCAGTTCGGGGTAGCCGGCGTGGCCGGCGCGGTCGATCCAAGCGCCGAGGTGCTGTCCCACAAATGTGTGCCAGGCATCATCAACACCGGTGTGGAGAAAGATCAGCGAGCCGAGGATCTCTGACAGATGCCTCCCACCCGCAATAGGGTGGGAGGCATCTGTTTGGGTTACGTCGTCAGGGCTCAGACCAGCCGGCGATCGCCGACGATCAGTGGGGCGGAGGTTATTCGGAGTAGAGGGCTACGAGCGTCGACGGCACGATGAAGCCTCTAGCCGGCTGGTAGCCGGCAACGTTCGGGTCGTAATCCGGGTAGAAGGGATTTATCGCGTCGGAAGCGATCTCTCCACGATCACGCATCAGCTGCGCGATCCGCTTGATCGGTCGAGTAAAGCCCTTGAGCTGGCGACTGGGGTCATATCCGCCGAGCTCATACACCGTCTCCCGGCTAACGAAGCCGCCGTTCGCGACGGCTGCCTCGAAGGCTTTCGCAACGACCCAGCCGCGCTCGACGGACAGTCGACTCAGAAGCCTCGTCAGCGCTGCCTTTGTCCAGCCGTGATCCTCGTTGTAGTCGTCGGCTTCGGTAACCTTGACGACCACGTCAACGACGTCGTTGATCGCACTCATCAGCGCATCTCGGTGGTGTGATGCCCACCCCGTGACGTCTACGACGACCTGCTCTCGTGGAGCGGCGATCGCGGTTTGCATGAGAGCATCTCCTTGTCTGGTCCGAGGGCGTCGCAGGCTGCGAACCAAGGCGCCCCGGGCCGGGCTCTAGTGTTTGCTCACTGAAATCTACAGTTGATACACATGCGGAGCAAGACCTCGAGCCGCGAGGTGTGGCCCGGCTTCGATTCAGGCGAACCGTCGCGCTGCAGGGGCGACGAGCGGCCAGCACTCGAAGGGCCGCGCGTTCTCTACTGTTCAATCTGAAGCAGGGATGGCTGAAGGTTCATGGTGGCGCGCAGCCACGGTGGGAGGGTGCCCAAACCTACGTCCAGGATGGGCACTGGCTCGCGGCAACCTTGATCCCGGCGATCCGGCGCCGCAGTGACGCGACAAGGGAACTCCCGCACTTTCGACCCCGGCCGTCCGACCACCCGCGCGCCGGCAGTCACCGACCGGCGTCCGCGAGCACCCCGCCGCGTCCCACCGGAGCCGCCCCGGTCCATCGGCTCCCGAGCACCCACCGAGCCACCACACCCGTGCGCAGACGCGAAAAGGCCCCGACCCGGTGCGAACCACCAGGTCAGGGCCTTGATCGTTGGTGCGCCGCCAGGGACTCGAACCCCGAACCCGCGGATTAAGAGTCCGCTGCTCTGCCAGTTGAGCTAGCGGCGCTCGTTCGGCAACGGAGAGAACATTAGCACCCCTCCGGAGCGGGCTCCAATTCGGTTGGCCGGGTCCCCCCTTCGGTCGAGCTTTGCCGGCAAAAAGCCCCAAACCGACCATCGCCGCCAAGATCGGGGCGTGGGTTGCGGCGTCGATGCGGCACGATGTCCGCCAGGTACGCGAGAACAGAGGTGGGCATGGCACGGTTCACGCGAGCCGGGGCGGTGGTGGGCGCCCTGACTCTGGCGGCGTCGCTGGCGCTGACCGGGTGTGGCAGCGACGAGAAGAAGCCGGAATTCGTTGGCGGGGCGTCGCCGGACGCGAGCGCCGCCGCCGGCTCACCCGCACCGTCGACGCCAAGCACACCGAGCGGGCCGGCACTCACGCTGAGCCCGGCGAACGGCACGAAGAACCGGCCGGTGAGCACGGAGATCAGCGCGAAGCTCCCGGACGGCGGGAAGGTGTCCGCGGTCACCCTGACGGCGGACGGCGGCGGTTCGATCGCGGGCAAGCTCCGTACCGACGGGTCGGCCTGGGTGCCGTCCACGCCTCTCAAGTGGGGCACCCGCTACACGGCCACGGTGACGGCCAGCGGGTCGGACGGCGCGAGCAGCCAGGGCACCAGCAGCTTCACCACGATGGCCAAGCCGAAGTCGATGATCGGGTCGGGCCTGTACCTCTTCGACGACAAGAGCTACGGGGTGGCCATGCCGGTGGTCACCGAGTTCCACCCGGGCATCCCGAAGAAGGACCGTGCCGCCGTCCAGAAGCGGATGTTCGTCAAGACCGACCCGCCGCAGCCGGGCGCGTGGCACTGGGTCAGCAACGGTACGCAGGCCTACTACCGGGCCCCGGAGTACTGGAAGCCGGGCACCACGATCACGGTGCGGATCGCCCTCGCGGGGGTGCCGCTGAGCAACGGCAAGTACGGCGACGTCGACCGCAAGGCCACCGCCAAGATCGGCCGGTCGTTCGAGATGAAGGTCGACAACGCCAACAAGAAGATGACGGTGTACGAGAACGGCGCGCCGGTCCGCACCATTCCGGTGAGCCTGGGCAAGAAGAGCACACCGTCGTCGAGCGGAACGATGGTCGTGATGGAGAAGAAGGAAGCCACGGTCTTCGACACCCGGGACGACCCGGACCCGGCCAACCGCTACGTGACCGACATCCAGTTCGCCCAGCGGCTCACCTGGGGTGGCGAGTACATCCACGCGGCGCCCTGGTCGGAGCACGTGCAGGGGCGGCAGAACGTCTCGCACGGCTGCGTGAACGTGTCGATGGCGAACGCCAGGTGGCTGTTCGACAAGACCCGGATCGGCGACCCGATCACCATCAAGGGCACCGAGCGGAGGATCGCCGCCGGCAATGGCTGGACGGCGTGGAGCCTGAGCTGGTCGCAGTTCATCAAGGGCAGTGCGCTTCCGGTGCCGAGTGGTGGTGCCGGTCCGGCGGTCTGACCCGTCCGCCTCGTTGCGCCGGTCCTGCTGTTGGCGGGGCCGGCGTACCCTTGCACTCCGCCAACCGACGACGGCGCGGCGACCCCCGCAGTCCGGTACGGAGACGAGCCAGATTCGCGAAACGCCGGATAGTAGCAGTATTCGGGCACTATTGATGACGTGTTTCGATTCACCCTCGGCAACCGGGGCCGGCTCTGGCGCGTCAGTACGAGACGATGGGGCAGCGACCACGACTGTGAGGGAATCCATGCGAGCTAGCCAGGATCAGCTGATCAGGCCCGGTGGGCGACGCCGTGTGTTCGCGGCGGGGCTCCTCGCCGTGGCGCTGGCCTTCACCTCCGCCTGCACCAACGACGGTGGCAAGCCGTCCTCCTGGCACGGCGGCGACGAGAGCCCGGCACCGAAGGCCGCCGCGACGATCAGTGAGCCGGCGGCCGACGCCAAGGACGTGCCGGCGTCCACAGGCATCACCTTCACCGCGAAGGACGCCGTGGAGACCGCTGTCGAGCTGAAGGACGCCGCCGGCAAGGTCGTCGAGGGCGCCCTCGCCAAGGACGGCAAGTCGTGGCTGCCGTCCGGCGCGCTGGCGTACGGCACGAGCTACACCGCGACCGTGACCGCCACCGGCGACGACGGGCGTCCGGCCACCGCGACCAGCACCTTCACCACCATGGCCAAGCCGGGCAACCAGATCCGTGTGAGCAGCTTCCTCGGTGACAACCAGGTGGTCGGGGTCGGCATGCCGCTGATCGTGAAGTTCAGCCGGGCCGTCCCGGAGGACTACCGCGACGACGTCCAGCGCCGGATGACCGTGACCTCGACCCCGGCCCAGGAGGGGATCTGGCACTGGGTCAGCCCCACCGAGATCCGCTACCGGCCGAAGGAGTTCTGGAAGCCCGACAGCAAGGTCTCCTACCGTGTCCAGGCGGGTGGTCTGCCGATGGGTGCCGGTTGGTACGGCCGCGCCGACCTCTCGGTCGACATCAAGATCGGCGCCGCGGTGGTCATGACCGTGGACAACAAGACGAAGCGGATGACCGTCACCCGCAACGGCTCCGTGGTGAAGACCATCCCGGTCAGCCTCGGCAAGAAGAGCACCCCGTCGTCCAGCGGCACCATGGTCGTGATCGAGAAGCTGCGCAAGACGGTCTTCGACACGTTCGAGGAGCTGGGCCCGGAGGAGGGCTACCGCACCAAGATTGACTTCGCGCAGCGCCTCACCTGGGGTGGCGAGTTCATCCACGCGGCGCCCTGGTCCGAGGGGCAGCAGGGCACCACGAACGTGTCGCACGGCTGCGTGAACGTGTCGATGGCCAACGGCGACTGGCTCTTCAAGAACACCCAGATCGGCGACCCGATCACGGTCAAGGGCACCGAGCGCAAGCTGCAGAACGGCAACGGCTGGACGGACTGGAACATGAGCTGGGACGAGTACGTCAAGGGCAGCGCCCTGCCGTACGAGCCTCCGGCCGACCCGGACGCCGCCACCCCGACCCCGGACGGGGCGGTCACCCCGTCCCCCACCCCGACGTCCTGACCTCGATCCACTCGCGTTTCCTGAAACCGGGGCGTCCCGCTCGATCGGACGCCCCGGTTTCCTGAAAGCGGAGTCGATCACCGGCCGGCAGAGCCTCGACAACGACAAAAGGCCCCCTCCGAAGAGGGGGCCTTTTCGTGGGGTGACTGAGGGGAATTGAACCCCCGACAACCGGGACCACAACCCGGTGCTCTGCCAACTGAGCTACAGCCACCATGCCGCCGTCGCCCGGTCGATCGCTCCGGGCGGGGTGCGGACCAATAATAGCCACACCACAGCCGGGCACGTCCAGCGGGTTGCCGGTCAGCTCAGCGGCCGGTCAGAGTTCGGCGGCGATGGCCTTGGCGGTCTCGACGTCCGGGCCGGGCAGCGGAACGAAGACGGTGCGCCGGTAGTACTCCAACTCCCGGATGCTCTCCCGGATGTCGGCGAGCGCCCGGTGCGCGAGACCCTTCTGCGGCTGGCCGAAGTACACCCGCGGGTACCAGCGACGGCAGAGTTCCTTGATCGACGACACGTCGATCATCCGGTAGTGCAGGTGCGCGTCGAGGCGGGGCATGTCCCGCGCGATGAAGCCCCGGTCGGTGGCGATCGAGTTGCCGCACAGCGGCGCCGTACGCGGGTCCTTGACGAAGGTCCGGACGTACTCCAGGACCAGGTCCTCCGCCTCGGCGAGGGTGACCGCCGAACGACGGACCTCCTCGGTGAGGCCGGACTTGGCGTGCATCGTCTGCACGACCTCCGGCATCCCCTCCAGTGCCGCCTCGTCGGCGTGGATGACCACGTCGACACCATCACCGAGCACGTTTAGGTCAGGATCGGTGACCAGTGCCGCAACCTCGATCAGTTTGTCCCTGCCGAGGTCCAACCCGGTCATCTCACAGTCGATCCAGACAAGGAGATCAGCCACCGGGACAGCCTACGCGCAGCCCACGCCCTGCGGCTGCGCGCTCTCGGCGGAGCGGACCGCTAGGGTTTCGGGGTGCCAGCAGAACCCGTCGCACCGCCCGCCGTCACCGAAGACGATCCCGGCGGCCGTACGGTCCGTCGCCTGGTCGCGGTGGTGGCTCTCACCGCTGTGCTGCCAGCGCTCTACCTGCCCGGTCTCGTGCACAACTTCTTCGATCTCAAGATCTACATGTCCGCGATGGACTGGTGGCGGGTCGGGCATCCGCTCTACGACTACGTTCAACCCGACCGGGTGCAGGGCGAGCTGTACTTCACCTATCCGCCGTTCAGCGCGCTGCTGCTGTGGCCGTTCGGTCTGCTGCGGCTCGGCGCCACCGTGGCGATCTTCACCGCGCTCACCGTGCTGGCCGTGGTGCTGACCACCCGGTGGCTGGTGGCCCCGGTGATCGCCCGACACGACCTGCCCCGAACGTTCACCCTGGTCGCCGCCGTCCTGCTGGTGCTGGCGGTGGAGAGCATCCGCGAGACGATCACCTTCGGCCAGATCAACATGCTGCTGGTCGTGCTGATCCTGGCCGACCTGCTGTTCGCCGTGCCGCAGGCGCGACGCTGGGCCGGGGTGGGCGTGGGGCTGGCGACGGCACTCAAGCTCTTCCCCGGCATCTTCATCGTGTACCTGCTGGCCACCCGGCGGTGGCGGGCCGCGGCGGTGGCGAGCGCGACCGCGGCGGCCGCGACCCTGCTCGCGGCGGCGATCGCCCCTAGCGACTCGTGGCGGTTCTGGACCCACGAGCTGTGGACCACCGAGCGGGTGGGACGCACCGACATCGTCGGCAACCAGTCGCTGTTCGGCCTGCTCAGCCGGTTCACCGAGCCGGAGAAACCGGGCCGGTTGCTCTGGCTGCTGGTGGTGGCCGTGGTCGCCGCGTTCGGGCTGTGGCGGGCCACCCGGGCGGCGCGGGCTGGTGACCCGCTGACCGGCCTGACGTTGACCGGGTTGGTGGGTGCGCTGGCCAGCCCGATCACCTGGACCCACCACATCTACTGGTTCATACCCGCGGTGGTGCTGCTCGTCGACGCGGCGTTGAGTGCCGACCGCCCCGACCAGGTTCGTCGGCGTCGGTGGTTGGCCGGCCTCGCGCTGGGCATCACCGCGGTGACCATCTACGGCGTGGTGACATTCCAGGACTGGGGTGCCGGGCCGGTCCACACCCACAACCCGGTGGACTTCGTCCTGCAGAACGCCTACGTGCTGCTGAGCCTGCTGCTGCTCGCCGCGTTGCCGCTCCGATCCGGACTCAGCGCGGAAAATCACATCAATTGGACAGACCTCCCGAGTAGCCACGTTCGGCGCTAACCTGTCCTCATCTACCTCAAGCGTCGCTCGGGTAGCACCGATCCCCCGGTGAGAGTGGCCCTCCGCGTCGGCAGCGCGGAGGGCCACTCGCCGTTTCACCCGCCCGGGTCGTCCGCGTCGGCCGGCTGCCGGGCCGTCGTCAGGCGGGACCACCACCGGCCGGGCCGCCGTCGGCGGGACCACCACCGGCCGGACCGTCATCCGGCGGAACCACCACCGGCCGGGCGGTCGAGTCGTCCGCGTCGGCCGGTGGCCAGGCGAGGCTCAGCGTCACCTCCGGCGGGCGGGGCAGCCGGGCCGGCTCGACCAGATCGGCGAGGGTGTCCGCGCGCGCAGCTCCGATCGCCGGTCGGGATCGCTCTCCGGACCCGGAACCGACCGGGGCGAGTTGTCGTACCGGCAACGGCGGACCCGATTCCGGTTGCCGGGGTCCCAGGCCGCTCAGCGAGGTGACCCCGAGCCGACCGGCGAGCACCGGCACCTGGTCCGGCTCGACCACGAAGATCACCTCGCGCGGGCGCAACGGTCGCAGCAGGAGCAGTACCGCGCACACCACGAGCAGGACGCCGACGGTCAGCAGACCCCAGGCGGCCGGGCCGGTCCACCCGGCCCGCCACTGCACCCGGAGGTCCAGCGCCAGGTCGGTGCCACCGTCGGGGCGCATCACCACCAGGCTCATCGGTTCGTCGGCGAGGTCGTCCGCGCTCCACTCCAGTGAACCGATCCCCTCGCGTACCCAGAAGGGCTGGCCCAGCGGCGTGACCGGCCCGTCGGTGGCCGCGACGCCCGGGGCGTCGGTGGCCGGTCCGGCCGGATCGAGCCGGACCGGCAGCGGACCCCGGGCCAGCGCCGCCCGACGGACCGTGGCGTGCGGGACCGCCTCCAGCCAGCGTCGCACCTCGACCGTGGGCGCCAACCCGACGAAGGCCGGGCCGTCCGGGGTGCGGGCGTCGAGTCGCAGTCGGGTCTGCGCGGTACGCGCGAACGGCGCCTCCTGCCGCAGCAGTCGGTCGAGGTCGGTGACGACGACCGCGTGACCGGGCGTGCGGACCGTCTCGAAGCGGGCGGTGAAGGCCCCGCCGGGGTCGGCGTGTCGGGTCACCAGCCACAGCCCACCACCGCCGAACAACGCCGGAATTCCCACGACCAACAGCAGCACTCCGGCGATCACCCGCACGAACCGCATCCGCACCGTCCCCCTCCGTAGCCAAACACCCGGCCGACCTTACCGACGTAGCCCGTCTGATCAGGGGATATCCACGGCATGGTCGGCACCGACTCCGGAAAGCACGCTGGCCCGCCGGGTGATCCGGCGGGCCAGCGGGTGGGGGCGGGGGTCAGGCCTTGGCGACCGGCTCCCGACGGGTACGCGCGAACGCCAACCCGCCCAGCGCCAGGCCGGCCAGACCGGCGACGAGACCGGCCACGCCGAGACCGACGGCGAGCCCGTTGCCGTCATCGTCGTCATCGTCGTCGGGCTTCGCGACGGCAGCGCTCGGCGCGGCCGAACCCGACGGCGCCGCCGCGGCGGCCAGGGTGAGCACCGGGGCCGGGTGCTCCGGCTCCTCGGCACCCGGCGCCGGCTCGTCGATCCACCGCGAGATGTTGCCGTCCGAGTAGGTCTGCAGGACCTTGAAGACCATCGAGTCGACCTGCGGCAGCGGCCCCAGCGAGACCGGGAACTCCTGGAACTGACCCGGCTTCACCCCCGCGTCACCGGAGGCCGTCCAGGTGATCTTGGAGACGGCTTCGGTGAGCTGACTGCCGTGCACCTCGATCGGCGGGTCCACCTTGCGCTTCTCGGTCGCGACCGTCCAGCCGGGCACCGGCATCGTCGACACCGAGCCGACCGGGGCGTTCTCCGGCAGCACCACCTCCAGCTTGGTGGTCGACGCGCTGTCGCTCTCGTTCGGCACCCGGAACGCCACCCGGGCGTAGCCGCCCTGGGTCGCCTCCTTCGGGTTCACCGTGACGTGGGCGGACGCCGGTCCGGCGAAGCCGAGCACAGCGGTGGCGGCGGCGGTGAACGCCAGGGCGGCAGCGGCGGTTGCGGTACGCCGGAATCGGGTCATGGGTTTCGCGGACCTCTCTAACGGATGGGCACGGTGGCGGTCACCGTGGCCTGGTCGATGTCTGTCGTGCGGGCAGTGATCTTCAGCTGCCAGTCGCCGGCGGTCGGCAGGCTGATGTCGCCGTAGGCATGGCTGTCCGTCAAGCGCAGCAACGGCACGTCGATCGGCTCGATCCCGGCCGCGGGCAGCGCGACCGTCGCCTTCCACTCCGCCACGAGCAGCGGCTGGTTGGCCTTGTCGTACGCGTACAGGTGCACCGTGTTGTTGCCCCGCTCGGCCGGGCTCACCTCGACCTCGACGGAGAGCAGCGGGCTGGACAGGCGGGTGCTGAAGAAGCCGGACTCGGCCCCGGCGGACGGACCGGCCACCGCGGTGCGGGCCGGCGTCGTCTGTACGAGCGTGGCGGACACGGCCAGCACCACGACGGTGACGGCCAACTCCACCAGGACCGCCCGGCGCACCGGCACCGGGCGCTGCGCCGCGACCCGGCTGCGCACCAGGTGCCGGGAGTACGCGGCCACGGCGATGACGATCGCGAACAGCCCGATCTTGGCGAGCAGCAGGCGACCGTACGTGGTCTCGACGAGCGCCTGCGGGGTGGCCACCTCGATCAGCGCCTGGACGGTGCCGGCCAGCAGCAGCGCCGAGACGGCGAGCGCCGCCCAGCGCGACCAGATCGGCAGGATCGCGCCCAACTCCCGCTCGTCGGCCTGCCGCAGCAGGAAGACGGCGAGCATGAGCAGACCGCCCAGCCAGACGGCCATGCTGCCCAGGTGGACCGCGTCGACCACCACCGAGACCGCCGGCGCCGGGGAGGCCGCCGGGTGCCCGGCCAGCGGCCAGGTCAACAGGGCGGCGCCGCCGAGCACGGCCAGGATGATCGCGTCCGCGCGGCCGGCGGGCCGGGCCAGCAGCGGGCGGAGCAGGAAGACGGATGCTGCCAGCAGGCCAAGTCGGACCAGGTGGGCGGCGCCGAAGGCGCTGCCGAAGACAGTGCCGAACCCCTCGCCGGTGACGTCGAAGAGACCACCGCCGGCCGTGTAGGGCACCTGCAGCCACAGGTCGGCGAGGGTGGCGACGGCCACCAGGCCGAGGCCGGTCCAGGCCAGCCGGGTCGGCCCACGCCGGGAGAGCCGTCGCGGCCAGAGCGCGGCGAGCACCAGCGCCGGCCCGACCAGCAGGACCAGGCCCGCGTAGCCGAGGAAGCGGGCCACCTTCACCGCCGTCTCCACGACCGGGTTGGCGCGACTGTCGGTGCCGGAGTCGGTGGGTGGGGTCGAGGGGGCACCGACCGAGTAGGTGAACGCCCCGGAGACCGGGTGGCTGTCGGCGGAGATCACCCGGAAGCTGACCAGGTAGGTGCCGCGGGCGCCACCCGGATCCACCGGAATTGTCACGACCGTGCTGCTGAACGACGGTTCGCCGCGGTCGGCCCGGGACCCGTCCGGCCCGATGACCCGGATCTTGCCGGGCACCTTACGGACCCCCTCGCTGAAGGTGAGGACCACCTCGGAGGGCCCGCTCGGCACGATCGACGCGGCGGCCGGGCTGCTGCTCTGCAGCACCGCGTGGGCGCTGGCGGAGGTGGCTGGCGCGATCAACAGGGCGACGACGGTGACCAGGAGGCCGGCGGCTGCGGCCAGCCGGGCGACCCAGCGGCGGGGGGCGACAGTCATGCCGGCCATGGTCGCCGATGGGTGTCCCCCTCGGCGACCCGAGGGGGGTGGTCGCGCCTGTGGTCGCACGTCATGAACTGGTAGTCGGCCGGGGCCTGAAGAAAGTTCCCGACGTGGCGCAGACCATCCAACGACCGAAGGACACTGACGTCGGGCCGGTCGCCGCGTAACCTGATGTGTCGTGATCCCTGTCCCGCGTGACTCCGGTGCCGCCGGTCCGGCCGCACCGGCTGGTGAGGTCGCCCGGGACCCGGCCACCGAATGGGCGCTCACCGCCCGCGACGGTGATCCCGCCGCCCAGGCGGCGTTCGTCCGACTGACCCAGGCCGAGGTCTGGCGGTTCGCCGCCGCCCTGGTCGACCCGGACAGCGCCGACGACCTGACCCAGGAGACCTACCTGCGGGCGTTCCGGGCCCTCCCGGCCTTCGAGGGCCGCTCCAGCGCCCGCACCTGGCTGCTCGGCATCGCCCGGCGCACCTGCGCCGACCACCTGCGTACGGTCATTCGGCGTCGACGACTCGACGAACGCCTCGCCGCGAACGCGTACACCGACCGACCACACCCGGACCCGGCCGGCCAGCTCGGCGCCGCCGACCTCATCCGCCGCCTCGGCCCCGAGCGGCGCTCCGCGTTCGTGCTCACCCAACTGCTCGGCCTCTCGTACGCCGAGGCCGCCGCCGTCGAAGGGGTGCCGGTGGGGACGATCCGCTCCCGGGTGGCCCGGGCCCGGGACGATCTGGTCGAGGCTGTCGGCGACGCCCTGACCGGCTGAGTTCGGAACTTCAGGCGCCGACGGGACGACAAATGAACGTGACAGCACCTTCCCCCGGGGGCCGCCGTTGGCCCCTGGTCCGCCCCTGGCTCGGCATCGCCGCCCGGCTCGGCCTCGCCGCCGTCTGGCTGGTCGCCGGCGCGTCGAAGGTCGGTGACCTGGCCGCCTCCGGGCGGGCGGTCAACGCGTACCAGGTGATGCCGTACGACGTGGCGACCGTGATCGGCGCGGCGCTGCCCTTCGTCGAGTTGGCGTTGGGTGTGCTGCTGCTGATCGGGCTCGCCACCCGGCTCGTCGCCGGGGTCTCCGCCGCGCTGCTCGTGGTCTTCATCGTGGGGATCGCCTCGGCCTGGGCACGCGGGCTGGCCATCGACTGCGGCTGTTTCGGCAGCGGTGGGCAACTGGCGGCGGGGCAGGCACCCAGTTACCTCCCGGAGATCCTCCGGGACCTGGGATTCTTGGTTCTGGCCGGATTTCTGCTGATCTGGCCGCGTACGCCGGTATCGGTGGACGGGTGGTTGGCCGGCGAACCCGTTGTGGAGGACGAGGATGAGTAGTCGCAAGGGGCAGCGGGACGCCGCCCGGGTGGTCCGCGAGCAGTTGGCCCGCGAGCAGCGCCGCCGTCGCACGATCTGGGTCTCCGCCGCCGCGGTCGTCGTCCTGGTCGTCGCCGGCGTCATCGGCTGGGCCGTCTGGTCCAGCCAGCGCTCCGACGACGTCACCACCCCGCCCGGCGCCAACGCGGCCGGCACCGGCATCGTCACCGGCGGCGGCCCGGTCACCGTCGACGTCTACGAAGACTTCCTCTGCCCGGTCTGCAAGCAGTTCGAGCAGACCAGCGGGTCGACCCTCGAACAGTTGGTGGCCGAGAACAAGGCGAAGGTGGTCTACCACCCGGTCGCCTTCCTCAACCGTTTCTCCACCACCGAGTACTCCACCCGCTCCTCGGCCGCCTCCGGCTGCGCCGCCGCCGGCGGCAAGTACCACGAGTACGCCAAGGCGCTCTTCGCCCAGCAGCCGCCGGAGGGCAGCGCCGGCCTCACCAACGACCAGCTCATCGACATCGGCACCAGCGTGGGCCTCGACCAGGGCTCCTTCGGCACCTGCGTCAGGGACGACACGTACAAGGGTTGGACCGAGCACGTCACCGACGACGCCAGCCGGAGCAACGTCACCGGCACCCCGACCGTCAGGGTCAACGGCAAACCGGTGGAGAACCCCACCCCGGACGCTCTCACCGCAGCCGTGGCGGCGGCCGGCAAGTGATCCGTACCCTGTGCGGCCGCGCCGGACTGGTCGCGGCCGCAGCCGGCCTGGTGACCCTGGTCAGCGCGGCGCCCGCCGCCGCGCACGGCGCGGACGCACCGGACGGCACCGACTACCGCACCCGCACCAACGGGGTCGCACCGGCGCGGCCCGGGCTCGAGGTACGCGTCATCGAGGCGGGCGCCCGACTGGAGCTGACGAACGACACCGGCCGCGCCATCGAGGTCATCGGCTACTCCGGTGAGCCCTACCTGCGGGTCGGCCCGGACGGGGTCTTCGAGAACAGCCACTCCCCCGCCACGTACCTGAACCGCACCATCGCCGGCGACACCGCGCTCCCGGCCGAGGCCGACCCGGCCGCGGCGCCATCCTGGCGGCGGATCGCCGACGGCACCACCGCCCGGTGGCACGACCAGCGCGCGCTGTGGCAGGAGGCGACGCCACCGGACGCGGTACGCGCCGCACCCGACCGCGAGCACCGGGTCCGGAACTGGACCATCCCGCTGCGCGACGGCACCAACCCGGTGGTGATCGGCGGCACCCTGGACTGGGTACCACCACCGGACGCGTACACCTGGTGGGCGGTCACCATCGTGGGGCTGCTCGCGGTGGGCGCGCTCGGCCTGGCGGCGGCAGGATCAGCGGCCGGAGGGCGGGCACTGTCCGCGCTCGGCGTGCTGCTGGTCGCCGGCGGCACACTCGCCGTCGGGTACCCGGTGGGACGGGAGATCGACGCGGGCGCCCAGGGCGTCGGCGGCGTGCTGGTCGGGCTGCTCTCCGGGCAGATCTGGTCCCTGCTCACCGGCCTCGGCGCCATCGCCGCCGGTTGGTACGCGCTGCGCCGCCGCCCGGCCGCCGACTTCGTGGTCGCGCTCGCCGGCGCCTGCCTGGCGCTCTTCGCCGGAGCGTCGAACGCCGCCGTGTTCGCCCGCTCCATCGCCCCGGTGCCCTGGTCACCCACGGCTGCCCGGGTGCTGGTGGCGCTCTTCCTGATCACCGGCACCGGCGCGACAGTCGCCGGCATCCTGCGCCTACACGCCGCCTCCCGCACCGCCACCCCGGTGCCAACCCCCTGACCCAGCCCGGCCCTGCTCGGCCCTGCGCGGCCCGGCCCTGCTCGGCCCTGCTCGGCCCGGCGATCTTGCACTTTGTGTCGGAGTTATGCGGCATTTGCGGCAAAGGCGGGGACAGAAAGTGCAAGATCGCGCGCGGGGTGCGGGCGCGCGGGGTGCGGGGTGCGGGCGCGCGGGGTGCGGGGTGCGGGGGTGCGGGGTGCGGAGGGGTCAGGGGTTTGGGGTGAAGCCTTGGGGGAGTTCCAGGCGGTGCTTCGCCAGCAGGGGGGCGTCGTTGAGCAGGGTGCGGGTGGGGGCGTCGGCGACGATCCGGCCGTCGTCCAGGATCACCGAACGCTCGCACAGCTCCGCCGCGTACGGCAGGTCGTGCGTGACCATCAGCAGGGTCACCGGCAGGCCGCGCAGGATCTCGGCAAGCTCCCGACGGGCCGCCGGGTCGAGGTTCGACGACGGCTCGTCGAGCACCAGGATCTCCGGGTGCATGGCGAGCACGGTGGCCACCGCCACCCGGCGGCGCTGCCCGAACGACAGGTGCTGCGGGGCCCGGTCCCGGTGTTCACCCATGCCCACCGCGGCGAGCGCCTCGTCCACCCGGGCGGCCAGCTCGGCCCCGCGCAGGCCCAGGTTCGCCGGCCCGAACGCCACGTCCTCCGCCACGGTGGGCAGGAAGAGCTGGTCGTCCGGGTCCTGGAAGACGATGCCCACCCGGCGGCGCACCTCGGCGAGGGTGGCCCGATCCGGGGTGACCGTCAGCCCGCCCACGCTCACGGTGCCCCCGGTCGGGGCGAGGATGCCGTTGAGGTGCAGCACGAGAGTGGTCTTGCCGGCGCCGTTGGGGCCGAGCAGCGCCACGCGGTCGCCGCGTGGCACGGTCAGATCGACCCCCCGCAGGGCGACGTGCCCGTCCGGGTACGCGTAGTGGACGCCCCGAACGTCGAGCGAGACAGCGGTCTGCACGACACCGATCATGACAGTACGACGGCGGTGGCGGCGATGGAGGCCGCCAACACCGGCACGGTCGCCGCGACCAGCCACTGGCCGACGCTCGCCGCGCCCTCGCCCTGCCACACGGCGGGCATCCGCCCGGTGTAACCCCGGGACAGCATCGCCAGATAGACCCGCTCGCCGCGTTCGAAGGCGCGCAGGAACAACGCCCCGATCCCGGCGGCGAAGCCGCGCAACTGCCACAGGAAGCGCGGGTCGTCGCCCCGGGAGATCCGGGCCACCCGCATCCGCCGCGCCTCGCCGACGAGCACGTCCAGGTAACGCAGCATGAACGTGGCGATCTGGGTGAGCACCTGCGGGCAGTGCAGCCGGTCCAGCCCCACGATCAGGTCCCGGGTGGTGGTGGTCGCGGCGAGCAGCAGCGAGGCGAGCACCCCGAGGGTGCCCTTGGCCAGGATGTTCCACGCGCCGTGCAACCCGTCCTCGGACAGCCGCAGGCCCAGCACCTCGACCCGGTCGCCGCTGCCGAGGAACGGCAGGGCGACGGCGAACAGCACGAACGGCAGCTCGATCAACGCCCGGCTGAGCAACCAGCATGGTCCCACCCGGGCCAGCGCCGCCACCGCCGCGACCAGCACGGCGTACGCGCCGAAGGCCCAGAACGCCTCGCGCGGGGTGGCCACCACAGCGAGGGTGAAGACCACCATCGCCACGATCTTGACTTCGGGCGGGAGCCGGTGCACCGGCGAGTCCGACTCGCGGTACAGCACGTGCCCGTGACCGGCTCCCATCCGCGTACCCCCGCTCAGCCGGCCGTGCCGACGCGCGACGTGGCCGCGTCACCCTCGGTGACCGGCGCGGAGGTCGCGTCGCCGCCGGTCGGCGCGCCGCCTCGACGGCGCAGCAGCCAGAAACCGCCGGCCCCGATCGCGAAGGTGACCAACACGCCGAGCACCCCGGAGAGGCCGGTGGAGACGAAGCTGTTCGTGACGCCCTTCACGCCGTAGTCGGCCAGCGGGCTGTCCCCCAACTCGTGGTCCTTCGCCTGCTGCGCCGGGCAACTGCCGGCGACGATGGTGTCGTCGGCGTCGACGGTGCAGCCCTTGAGCAGGGACGAGTCCAGCCCGTCCGGGTGGGACGAGGCGTAGTTGCTCACCACCCCGGCGAGCAGCAGGGCGACAAGCAGGCCACCGGCCAGGAAGGCCCAGGAGCGGTTCTTCATCGGACACCTCCGGAGACGGCGACAGCGGGGGTGGTGGGGGTACGCAGGGAGCGCAGCGCGTACACCAGGTCGGGGCGCACCTTGGCGACGGTCAGCACGGTGGTCGCGGTGATCAGCCCTTCGCCGATGCCGATCAGCAGGTGGGTGCCGGCCATCGTGCCGGCCAGGCCGGCGAGGTTGCCGCCCAGGTCGGTGGTGCCGCCGAGCCAGTACTGGAGGATGAAGCCCTGCGACGCGACCACCACGCTGAGCATGGCCGCGACGAAGGCGGTCACGGCAAGACCGGCGGGCGTGCGGGGCAGCACCCGCAGGAGCAGTGCGATCAGCAGGTACGCCGCGGCGGTGCCGAGCAGCGCCATGTTCGTGATGTTGAGGCCGAGCATCGCCACGCCGCCGTCGCCGAAGATCAGTGCCTGCACGACGAGCACCACCGACACGCAGAGCGCGCCGACCCACGGGCCGACGAGCATCGCGGCGAGCGCGCCACCGAGCAGGTGGCCGCTGACACCGGCTGTGAAGATCGGGAAGTTGAGCATCTGGACGGCGAAGATGAACGCCGCCACCAGGCCGGCCATCGGCGCCAGCCGGTCGTCCAGGTCACGCCGGGCGCGCAGCACGCAGACGGTGAGCGCGGCAAGAGCGGGCGCAGCGAAGATCGCCGCCACGGGACCATCGATGATCCCGTTCGAGATGTGCATCGCCAGTGTCTCCACGCGACCTCCCACGCGTCAGCGGGCCCGGACCGGACCAGCGAGGCTCAGCCTATTTCCCAGGTCTCGTTGTTGCCATAGCCTGGCAACAACGGGAGGTAATGATCACCTTTACCGCAGGTGACGAGCCGGAGGGAGCAGCGGCGACGGCAGCCAGGGATCGGCGTCGGCAGCGGCGCGGCGGGACCGGCGGCACCGACAGGCGCGGCGGTAGGGTCGGGCCATGACCGCGCCCGACCGTCTCTCCCCCGGTGACCCCGCGCCCGACTTCACCCTCGGCACCGACACCGGCGACCAGCTCTCCCTCGCCGACCTGCGCGGCCGCAAGGTCGTCCTCTACGCCTACCCGGCCGCGATGACCCCCGGCTGCACCAAGCAGGCCTGCGACTTCCGCGACTCGCTCGCCTCCCTCCAGGCCGCCGGCTACGAGGTCGTCGGCATCTCCCCGGACAAGCCGGAGAAGCTGGCGAAGTTCCGGGAGCGCGACGCC
The DNA here is from genome assembly GCF_040649995.1 of Micromonospora sp. NPDC048835. Classification (NCBI taxonomy): domain Bacteria; kingdom Bacillati; phylum Actinomycetota; class Actinomycetes; order Micromonosporales; family Micromonosporaceae; genus Micromonospora; species Micromonospora sp. NPDC048835. The sequence goes on from NZ_JBEZGM010000010.1 coordinate 186,732, forward strand.
ATCACCTTCCCGCTGGTGTCGGACCCGGACAAGGCGGTGCTTGTCGCCTACGGCGCGTACGGCGAGAAGCAGCTGTACGGCAAGACCGTGACCGGCGTGATCCGCTCGACGTTCGTGATCGACGCCGACGGCAAGATCGAGCGGGCGCTCTACAACGTCAAGGCCACCGGGCACGTCGCCAAGCTCCGTCGCGACCTCGGCCTGGACTGACTGTCGCACCAGGCCATTACTTTCCGTGAATGGCCCGATACAAGTACACCCCCGAGGTGCTCGCCACGGCGGCCGCCGCCGCGCGCAACGTCACCGACGTGCTGCGGTTGCTCGGCGTACGCGTCAGCGGCGGCGCACACGCGCACATCAGCCGCCAGCTCAAGAGGTTCGGCATCGACACGTCGCACTTCACCAGGCAGGCACACAACAGGGGGCGGCGCGGCGAACGGCGCACCACGTCCGCGCAACTCCTGGTCGTGCTGGCCAAAGGCTGGCGATACCGACCGATGAGCAGGAAAGCTACGACGGGGTGGCCGGCTTCGATCGCCGCCCTGCGGCCCGCCCGGAGATCGTCGACCTGTTCGGTCGGGTCGACGCCCAGCAGGTGACGGCCGTGGAGGCGGCACGGCAACTGGGCTGGACCCCGGCGTATCTGCACAAGGTCCGGCGATGGCTGGAGCAGGACGGCGTTCTGCCACCACGCCCGAACCGCAGTTGGCGCTCGGAAGCTCGTCGCGACGCGGTGATGGAGCAGGCGCTGGCGCACCCGGATGCCGGGCCGAAGCGACTGTCCGGGATCCTCCGCGGTCTGCCGGGCGGGGGTGCAGAGTTGGTCACGGCACGATCTCGACCGTCCTCAGGGAGGCCGGGCTCAACACCGTCGAAGCCAGACGCTCTAGACTCAGGGAGTTGGCGGGAGTGGCGGAACGGCAGACGCGCAGGTCTTAGGAACCTGTATCCGGAAGGATGTGGGGGTTCGAATCCCCTCTCCCGCACAGGTTGGGAACATCACCTGCCGGGCGGCACGACCGCTGTCGGGCGCGTCACTGTCGAGGGTCGCGGACGTCGTCGTGCGGGCAGGATGGCTCGCGTGAGTCTGCGCCTCGTCCTCGACCCCGACCTGACCCCGCAGCTACGCGCCGAGATCGTCGACCTCTGGGTGGACGTCAGCAACGCCGGCGGCGCGGTCGGCTTCGTACCACCGGTCACCACCGCCGACGTGCGGGTCACCGCCGATCCGACCTTCGCCGGCATCACCGACGGCCCGGACCGGCTGCTCGTCGGCTACTCCGGGGACCGGCTGGCCGGCATGCTGATCTTCACCGACAACCGTTTCTCGCTCACGGCGCACTGGTGTCTGCTGACGCGGGTGATGGTCCACCCGGACACCCAGGGCACCGGCTACGGCTCGGCGTTGATGATGGAGGCCGCCCGGCTGGGCAGGACGTTCGGCCTTGAGGCGCTGCACGTCACGGTGCGCGACGGTCTGGGGTTGGACAAGTTCTACGGCCGCCTCGGTTTCCGGGAGGTCGGCCGGTTGCCGGGAGCGTTGCGGCTGGCCCCCGATGACGACCGGGACGAAATTCTGATGTGGCTCGACCTGACCGTCGTCGACTGAACGGTCAGCCCTCGCACCACCTGGCGATCGCCCGGGCCGAACCGCTGGTCGGCGCCCCGGTGGCCGGCGCGCTCGTCTGGGCCACCTCGACCGGCCGACGAGCGGGTGTCGGCGTGGCCGCGGGTCGCTTGCTCGGCGGGCGGGTCGACGCGGACGGGCGCGGGGCCGGCCCGCCGCCGGGTGCGTACATCCGGACCGTGCTGTTCTGCACCTGGCCCGGTGCCATCCGGATGCCGCTGACGGTGACGCGCTTGCCGTACACGTCGCTGATCCGGAGGTTGAACGGGCCCGGTCCGGCGCCGGAGGCGATCAGCCAGTAGTTGTAGTCCTGCCGGGCGGCCGACTGCCAGGGGCCGCTGTCACCCTGCCGGACCTCGACGGACCGCAGCGGGTTGCCGTGGTTGCCGATGCGGACGGCGAACCACCACTGCGACGCGCCCTCCTTGATCCGGAAGGTGAGTGGTCCGGGCAGCGGCGGGTTGACCACCGCGCGGTAGGTGACCGGAACGAGGCCCTGGACCGGGTCGGCGATCCGGGCGAACGCCTCGCGGGACAGGTCGAGGTGGCCGGGTTCGCACTCCGGGCACTGGTCCATGATGAGCACCCGGACGGTGCCCTTCGGGCCGACGACGTCGAGGAACCCGCCGCAGGCGGCACCTGCCGAGTATTCGGTCGGACCGAGCGCGACGTAGAGCCGGTTGGCCGGGGCGGCCGGGTTGGAGCAGTTGCCGCCGGCGCCCTTGGAGTCGTAGAAGGTCGCTTTGCCGCTGTGGGTGGCGGTGCCGGTGGGCGGGGCGGCGGCGAGTGTCCGACCGGCGGCGCAGGCCGGGGTGGAGCCGGAGCGCAGGGTGAGGGTGAGCCCGAGCGCCGCGGCGAGGACGGTGACGCCGGTGGCGACCAGCCAGGGTTTCGCGCCGGACGGCGGCGCGGGTCGGGCCTCTGGCGGATGGTCCAGGTCGATCTCGATGTCGACCGCGCTTCCGTCCGTCACGACGGCGATGCTGCCGGACCCGGGCGGGTGCCGACAAGCGGGCTAAGCCAAAGCTAAGACAGTGTCGACGGACGGTGACCGCGAGGTACCGGCGGTCAGGGTGCGACGACGACCGGGGCGCCCACCGTCAGGGGTCCACTGTCGAGCGGCACCAGGTTCAGTCCGAAGAGGAGTTTCTGCCCGATGTTGCGGTGCCGCCCGAGGGTGCGTAGCGGCTCCTTGGTGCGTACCCCGGTCTCCTGGTCGGTGGTGGTCACCACGCAACGGTCGCACGGCCCGGCGGCGCGGAACATCCGGTCGCCGACGCGCAGTGGCCGACCGACCCACTCGTCCTCGGCCCAGGCGGGCGCGCCACCGACCACCAGGTTGGGTCGGAACCGGGTCATCGGCACCGGCTCCTCCCCCGCCTCGGCCAGCCAGTCGTTGAGGACGTCGAGGGACGCGGCGTTCGCCAGCAGCAGCGGGTAGGCGTCGGCGAAACTGACCTGGTCCCCGGTGTCGTGCTCGCGGGTCCCGGCGGCCAGGTGGCGGGTCGGCTGGGCCAACCAGACCAGCCGGACCGGTCGGCCGAGCAGGGTGCCGAGCCAGTCGTCGGCCGGTTGGCCGGCGGCGAGCGCGGGGACCGGGAACGCGCGGCTGCGGAAGGTGCGCACCGCTACCGGTTCGCCGCCGGCCGGTTCCGGCACGTCGAGGTCGGGCTGCCCGTCGGCGCGCAGCGACAGGCCGCCGGGGCGCACGTCGGCGCGCAGGTCGACCAGCCGGGTCGTGTCCCGTTGGGTGACGCCGACGCCGTCGTCGTCGACGATCATCCAGCGCCGGTCGCCGGCCAGGCCCCAGGGCTGCACGAACGCGCCGTCGTGGTCGAGCCGGTGACAACCCTTGATGGGGTACGTGTGAATCGAGGTCAGCCGCACCCGGCTACCATGCCACGCCGATTCCGTCGCCGGGCAATGCGGCGACGGGTGCGAGTGGGGTACGGGCGATGGTTCGGCGCACCTGCGCGGCGTCCACCTCTGCTTCATTTCAGGTTCAGGCATTCGTTGGTGGAAAAGGCCGTTTAGCCAGGATGTGCGGCCGGATGGACCACACGGGGGTACATGCTGGTAACCCGGAATCAGTAGCATCGCGGCATGCAGTATCGCCAGGAGTACGTGGAACCCCAGACCCAGTTCTTCGACCAGCAGTCGCCGCCCGAGCCGACTGAGCCGACTGAGGCGCCCCGGTCGCGGCGTCGCCGCCCCCGGTGGCAGAAGGTCGCCCTGATCACCTTTCTGGTGATGGCGTTGCTCGGCGGTGGCGGTCTCATCGCGGGCGGGCTCTACTTCCGTTCGATCAATTCCGGGATCGACCGGGTCGACGCGTTCGCTGACGTGCCCGAGGAGGGCCGTCCGCAGGCAGCGGCCAAGGGCGCTCTCAACATGCTGATTCTGGGCAGCGATTCCCGTGATCCGGAGGGCACGACCGGTTCGCGTACCGACAGCATCATCCTGGCCCACATTCCGAAGGATCGATCCAGCGCCCAGCTCGTCTCGATCCCCCGTGACACCTGGGTGCCGGTGCCGCGTTCCAAGGACGGCAACAACGGCGGCCGGGACGCCAAGATCAACGCTGCGTACGCCTGGGGTGGCGTGCCGCTGATGGTGCAGACCGTGGAGAAGTTCACCGACGTCCGGATCGACCACGTCATGATCATTGACTTCGCCGGATTCGTCGAGATCATCGACGCACTGGGTGGCGTCGATATCGACTCGGAGAAGTCGTTCACCTCGATCCACCCGCCGTTCCGTAACTTCAAGCAGGGCATGCAGCAGATGGACGGCGAGGCCGCTCTCGACTATTCGCGGCAGCGCAAGCAGTTCGCCGACGGCGACTTCGCCCGCATCCGGCACCAGCAGCAGGTCATCAGGGCAATCATGGACAAGGCGGCCTCCGGTGGCATCCTCACCAACCCGGGCCGGCTCAACTCGTTCGTGAAGGCCTCGTCCAGCGCGGTCTCGGTCGACGAGAAGATGTCCCTACTGGACATGGCGACCGACCTGCGCAACCTGCGCGGCGGCAACATGACCTTCCTGACCAGCCCGACGAAGGGCACCGGCCGGGTCGGCAGCGAGAGCGTGGTCTTCGCCAACACCGAGAAGGCCAAGTCCTTCTACAACGCGGTTCGGCGCGACGCCGTGCCGGAAATCCTGGCCGCCGGGAAGTAGGGCGTCCAATCGTCCATCCGGCTCTGGCGGCGCAGCTGAGCGACTCATATCCTGCGATCGCCCGAAGGCGCGACATGTAAGGCCGAGGGTAGTCACGGGGAGGAATCGATCATGTCACGCCATTCGGCGGTGAGTTATTCGAGCGTGCCTGACGGAGCCGGGCAGCAGGCGGTGGTGCCGCAGCAACAGTCGGCTGCACAGCAGTCGGTGACCACGGAGGGCGCGCAGGCGAACGACGGGCCAACCGTTGCCGCCATGCCCCGCGTCGAGCGGCCCGACCCGCCGGCGAAGGCAGCGATGGTCCCCGGTCTCGACACGACCGCGGTGCTGCCCTACGCCAGCTCCAAGGCCTCGACCGGCACCCGTTTCCTGCGTGCCTGGATGATGACGGCGCCGGTCGATGTCGTGGCGCTGCTGACCCCGTTGCTGCTGACCCAGAACTACTGGCGCGGGACGCTCGCCAACGCCGCCCTCACGGTGGCGATCTTCGCCGCGGGTGGGCTCTACCGGGCCCGCAGGCACGTCAGCATCCTCGACGAACTGCCGATCCTCTGCGGGCGGTTGCTGGCCTCGGCCGCGGTGGTGGCCATCATCGCGGCCGAACGGCACGCCTCGGTGGAGTACGTGACAAGCTTCATGCGCGGCGTCGCGCTCTCCGCGGCGTTGGTGATCGCGGGTCGTGCGTTCAGCCGCAAGTTGACGATCGTCGCGCGCCGGCGACGGTGGGTGGAGCACAACGCCATCATCATCGGCAGCGGCCCGATCGGCGTGGAGCTGGCCCGGCTGCTGAGGCGCTACCCCCAGTACGGCCTGCGCTTCGTCGGCTGCGTCGACGCCGCATCCCGACAGGACCCCGGCGCCGTTCCGCTGCTCGGCACCCTCGACAACGTCGAACAACTGGTCCGGCTGCTGAACTGCGACGTCCTGGTCATCGCCGACCCGGACTGCACGGAGTCCACCCTGATCGCGACCCTGCTCCAGCCCAACACCTCGCGCTGCGACCTCTGGGTGGTGCCGCGCCTGTGGGGGTCCCGGTCCCAGGCGGGGTACCCCGACCACATCGGCGCCATTCCGATTGCCAAGATCGGCGACACGACGCTGTCCGGTCCGCGCTGGGCCATCAAGCGGGCCTCCGATGTCCTCGTCGCCAGCCTTGCACTCATCCTGCTGAGCCCGGTGCTGCTGCTCTGCGCGATCGCCACGTTCATCGACGGCGGCCGGGGCATCTTCTTCTACCAGGAACGGATCGGCAGGTACGGCAAGCCGTTCAACGTCATCAAGTTCCGCTCGATGCGCCCGGTCGACGAGCAGGAGTCACAGACCAACTGGTCCATCGCGCACGACCGGCGGGTCGGCCCGATCGGGCGGTTCATGCGCCGCACGTCCCTGGACGAGCTGCCGCAACTGTGGAACATCGTGCGCGGTGAGATGAGCGTGGTCGGGCCCCGGCCGGAGCGGCCGCACTTCGTGGAGAAGTTCTCGGCCGAATACCCGAACTACGCGATGCGTCACCGGGTGCCCGTCGGCCTGACCGGGCTCGCGCAGGTCAGTGGCCTGCGCGGCGACACCCCGATCTCCGACCGGGCGAGGTTCGACAACTACTACATCGAGAACTGGTCACTCTGGCTCGACGTGAAGGTGGTGCTCCGGACCGTCGCGGAGGTGTTCCGGGGTGGCGGTCGCTGACGACAGCCACCTGCCGGTCCGGTCGTGACCGTCAGTCGCGTGCGAGGAACGGCAGCATCTTCGGCTCGTACCCGCCAGCGACGTAGCGCGCCGGATCGGCCTGCAACACCGAAGCCAGCAGGGTGCCGACGACATCGCGGAAGTCGGTCGTCGCCTTGAGGTCACCGTCGTCCAGGTCGGTCAGGCTCGGCTGCTCCCCGTAGAGGCCGCCGGCGACCTGGGGACCCAGCACGAGGACGGGGCCGGCGGTTCCGTGGTCGGTGCCGTCGGAGGCATTCGCCCGGACCCGCCGGCCGAACTCGCTGTAGACCACGGTGGTGACCTGTCGACCAGCTTCGGTGCGGGCCAGCCGGCCAGCGAAGCTGGTCAGGGCCTGGTCGAGCTGACGCAGCAGGAACTCGTGGCCGAGCCGCTCCGAGGCGTGCGTGTCGAACCCACCGAGACTCACCGAGTACACCCGGGTCGGGACACCGGCCTCGACACACAGCGCCACCCGTGACAGCTGTGCGGACAGGACGTTCGAACCACCCGTGCTCGTGGCCGGGGTGTCCGGCTGGACGCTGGCCTCCGGTGGCGCGCTGACCGCCTCGGCATGCCGGATCAACTGGTCGATGTTGATGAGGTTGGCGTACGCGTCCGCGGCCCGCGCCTGTAGATCGGACTCGTTCGGCTCCCGGTGCCCCAACGCCCCGACCATCTCCGCGGTGATCCCGGGCGGCAACCTGAGCCCACCGATGCTCACGCAGGCCCCGGTACGGGTCTCCCCGGCGAGCAGAGGCGGGAGCATGGGCTCGAAGCTGACCGCCGCCTCGGGGGCGGCCTTGGTGCCGTCCAACCACCGGCCCACCCACCCCGAGCTGGTCGGACCGCTCGGCGAGGCGGTCTGCCAGATGTCCATGGAGCGGAAGTGGCTGCGATCCGGTCTCGGGTAGCCGACTCCGAGGACGACCGCCAACCGCTGCTCGCCCCACAGGGAGCTCAAGCCCTTGAGCATCGGGTTCAACCCCAGGGCGTCGTCGAGGCGAAGCACCCGCTCCGGCTTGTAGGCCAGCTCGGGCCGCGCCGAGTGGTACGCCGAACTCGCGTACGGCACGACCGTGTTGAGGCCGTCGTTGCCGCCGTAGAGCGTGACGATGACCAGCTTGGGCGTCTTACGGTGGTCTTCGCCGCCGGACGCCTCACTTGCCGTCCGCAGCAGGTTGCCCAGGCTCAGACTCGCCGCGCCGGCGACGAGGGCGCTGCCTCCGGCAACTCCCGAGGCCAGGAGGAACCTGCGCCGGGTCACTGCATCCATGTCACGTCACCAGGTATTCCGGGCTCGCCAACCCGATTGTCAACAGACGCTGCGGGTCGGAGGTGGCCTTCAGGACCGAGTACGTCCTGTTGGTCCAGGTCTCGATGGTGAGGACGTGCGCCACGTCCTCGGGGGTCAGCCGTTGCGCCGGAACCAGCTGGGCGATCCGACCGGCGAAGTTCAGCCGGGCCTGCGCCGCCCCCACCGTCAACCACTCCGCGCCGGCCGGCCAACCCTCGACGCTCGGGGGCGCGAACGGCAACTGACCCAGCCGCTCCAGACCATTGAGGACGTACGTCGACATCTCATCAGGCAGCTCGCCGGGCCGCAGCCCCAGATGCCGCATCGCGCCGACGAACCACTCGGTCGGCTGCTTGACCAACGTGCCGGCGGTGGCGCGGAACGCCCCGTCCTCGAAGAGCTTGCGCAGCATCGAGATGGAGTTGGGGAAGGCGCCCACCATGGCGTCCCGGGTGGCCTTCGGGATCGGGGTGGTCGACGACGCGTAGCGGAACCAGAGCCGCTCGGCGATGAAGGCAGCGCACCGCTCCTGCTTGAGCAGAAGGTCGACAAGCGACCGGGCGCCGAAGTTCTTCGTCTCACCGAGAATCGTCTTCGCCCCGTTGTCGTGCCACCCGGGGCTGAAGTAGCTGCGGGCGCCGTCGTAGTCGATCTTCCAGCCGGTCAGCGCACGACCGGCCGCCTTCACGTCCTTCTCGGTGTACCGGCCGATGCCGAGCATGAAGAGTTCCAGCAGCTCGCGGCCGAGGTTCTCGTTGGGGGCCGTCCGCGTGTTGGATTCGCCGTCGAGCCAGAAGACGAGCGCCGGGTCAGTGACCATCGTGCGCGCCATCACGGCGAAGTCGAGCGTGCTGCGCAGATTTCGATGCTGCAACAGCATGAGCTGCGGCCGGATCACCTTCCGCACCGACGTGGCCCAGTGCCCGTGCCAGAAGAACCACAGCTTCTCGCGCGTCTGGTGGTCGGCCACCGTGAGGCGGTCCAGCCACCACAGGGTGATCCGTTTGGTCTGCTCCCAGCGTTGCTCGCTCGCCTTGGCGCGCTGAGCCTCGCTCGGGTTGACCAGCCCGAAGAACGGATCCGGGCCCAGCACCGGAATGGGAGCCAGCGACGCACCCACGTCCGGTGCCGTCGGCGCCGTGAGCGCGGCGACGGTGGCGTCGTAGCCTGCCTTCTTCGCCGCGGCCAATTCACTGGCGGTGGGGCCGAAACCGGCGCGGCGCAGCAGCAACGCGAGATCGTCGGCCATGCCAGCAAATGTATGCGACGGCGATGACACGGTCGACCCACGGGTCTGAAATCCACCCACACCGTGCGGGTGCCCGTCGGCCCCTCCCACCCCGCGGGGGGCCGATGCCCCCGGGCTCCCCTACTCGGGGCCGGTCGAGCCGCCTCGTGCCGCGAGCAGCGCCGCTTGCCCGGCCTCGAACGTGTAGGTCTGCCGCACCTCGTAGTGCTGCCGGATGTACTTGATTTTCCAACCCGGCGCGGCGAGCGGGTCCTGCGACGCCCCGTAGACACCGGCCGCCGGGCCGATGAGCCAGATCCGCTCGGCCTTGGCCAGCCTGCCCTGGATGTCGATGAACTCGGTCGCCTCGAGCGTGCCGTTGCTGGCCGCCGTCTGCTTCATCAGGATGTCCGGCGGCTGGACCGCCCCCGACCAGTCCAGCTCGCCCAGGTAGTGGGTGAGGGTCGGCCGCAGCGACCAGGCGAAGTCGGTGTAGACGACGACATCGCCGGTGGTCACGTTGTCATGGATGGCGGCGGCCATGCCGCGGGTGTCCGGGGAGTTGTGCGTCTGTCGGACCGACCGCTGCACGGGCAGCGAGAGGAGCACCAGCGCGGCCACGACCGCCACCGCGCGGACGACCCACGGCAGCACTGCCACCGCCCGCAGGCGCGAGGTGGTGACGGTCGCAGCCGCCAGCACCGCGACCGGCGCGAGCAGGAAGATGCCGTACCGCGGCACCCACACCGGCGCGATCAGCGAGGCCCCGATGACCACGACGACCGGCACCGTGCTGAGAAGGACCAACTCGACGTACCGACGGGTCGGCACGGCGAAGTAGGCGGCGGCGGCGAGCAGCACCAGCAGGTAACCCACGACCGGGCTGAAGGCCACGTCGCCGGGCAGCGCGCCGACTGTCTTCAAGGTCGGTGTCTGCACCCAGTGCAGTTGGGAGTACCGCTGGCTGCGGCCCAACAGGATGAGCGGCGATACGAGCAGCAGGGCGGCGGCTATCGCGGGGACCGCCCGCCACAGCCGACGATCCCGCTCCGGCCACCAGGCCAGGGCCAGGATCACCACGTGCGCGGCCAGCACGGAGAGCGCCACCAGGTGGAAGACCCCAGTGAGCGTCAGGCACAGCCCGTAGGCCGCCCATCGCCACCAGGACGGAGACGCCACGGCCGAGAGCAGCAGCAGGGAGGAGAGCGTCGCGAAGAGGAACGCGAACGCGTACGGCCGGGCCGTGTGGGCGAAGAACACCAGGCTGGGGATCGCCGAGCAGATGATGCCGGCCAGGATCCCGGCCGCCGGCCCGGCCACCCGTCGACCGAGTTCGGCGGTCACGCCGGCACCGAGGGCCATCGCCACCAGCGAGGGCAGCCGCAGGACCACGTCGGACTCGCCGAAGATCGTGACCAGCACGTGCAGCACCAGGTAGAAGGGCGTGATGACCGCGTCCTTGTAGCTGGCCAGCTCCAGCAGCTCACCGAACGACCGGGTCGCCGCGGAAAGGGTGGCGCCCTCGTCCCAGTCCAGTGGAACGCTCGTCAATGAAAAGCCGGCAACCACCAGCATCACGACAAAACCGATGCTGAAGGGAACCACATCGCTCTTTGCGGCGCGCACCAATTCTCCCACCCGTGATGTTGCCTGGAGACTAGCGGACAGGTTCGTCGCACCCAACGGTGCAGGCTGGTAATTGCCCGACCACAAAGTGTCGACGTGATGAATTGCGGACGACCTACCGGACCGTTGTCGCGCCGATCAACGCAGCTTCGGCGCAATCGGCCGGCGGGGCAGCGGTCGGCCGGGAGGCGCGATGCTGACCTCGGGGCTGGTGAGCCGGGTCAGGCTCGCGTAGTCGCCCTTCAAGACGTTCTTGCTGTAGTTGCCGAGCTGGGACGAGTCGCCGGCCGCGTACTGCCAGATGGTCTCGGTGGACCAGCCGGCGGGCAGCGGCGGCCGGGTCGTGGTGTAGCCGGCGATGTCCAACAGCAGGCCGCCGAAGGAGGCGTCGCTGTTGGTGCAGGGGTTCCAGAAGTTGGTGTTCGTGTAGATCATCATCGGCCGGCCGATACGTGCCCTGACCTGGTTGGTGAAGGCCCGCACCCAGTTGGTCAGCTCGGCGGGGGTCAGCCCGTAGCAGGTCGGGGCGCCGGACCAGTAGGGCCACTCGAAGTCGAGCATCGGCACCAGCGTCCGGGAGTCCTTCGCCCACCGCATGTTGTCGATGAAGTAGTTGGCCTCACCCACCGGGTCGCGGCCGTCCGGGCGGGCGAAGTGGTACGCGCCGACGAAGAGACCCGCCGCCTTCGCCTCCGTGTAGTCGCCGTTGAAGTAGGGGTTGAGGTAGTCGTTCCCCTCGGTGGCCTTGATGTAGACGAACTTGTTACCCCCGGCCACCACCGCGCTCCAGTTGATCGGCCCGAGGTTGTGGTCGTGGCTGGAGATGTCGATGCCCTGGATGGTGTAGCCGGCAGGCGGGTTGGCCAGCGCCGACACCGGGCTCTGCCGGGCTCCGAGCGTGCCACCGGCGATGGCCCGGCCGCCGCCGTCGGGAGCGGCCGCCGCACCCACCGCCGGTGGCGTGCCGAGCAGGTTGACAGCCAGCGCGGACGCGAGCAGAACAGGAATCCATTTCCGTGACATGAGTGTCCCGAATCTCCTTGCTCAGGAGCCGACGTCTCGCGGTTCGTCAGCGAACGTCGGCATCGCGTGGACCGGCGGATCAACCGGCGCGAAAGTACTGTCGCACTTTACGCAAGTGACGGCTCTTCGCGCTGCCCTGCTCGGCAGACGTGAATGGGCCAGTCCGAAGTGCGAGGCCGCCGCTGCGTTCACCATCAATCGATCCGAACGGCTGAGCCATCGATGGCGCGCTTCAACGAAGATGGGCTGCGTCTCTGCCGAAAGGCGGGGGCTTTCAAGTGCGTCCGTTCTGGACGCTGACCCCACGGGGAGTCTCACGTGTTCCAACTTCGCCGAGCTGGTCGCTCGGTCACGGCAGGGCTCGCCCTCGCCGTCGTCGCAGCCGCAACGATCTCCAGTGGCGGTGCCGCGTACGCCGCGCCGTCAGACGGGCAGAAGCAGCCGCGGGCCCTGAAGTCCGCCGACAAGGGCGCCATCAAGGACAGCTACATCGTCGTCCTGAAGGACACCAAGGCCGACCCGGCCGCCGTCGGTGCCAGCGCCAAGGCTCTCACCAGGCAGTACGGCGGCGCCGTCTCCCACACGTACACCCGCTCGATCCGGGGCTTCGCCGTCCGGATGAACGAGGCACAGGCCAAGAAGCTGGCCACCAGCTCCTCGGTCGCGTACGTGGAGCCGAACCGCAAGGTGTCGAAGAGCGACACCCAGCTCAACACGCCGTCGTGGGGCCTGGACCGGCTGGACCAGATCTTCGCGCCGTTGAACAAGCGCTACACCTACCCGAACACGGCGAGCAACGTGCACGCCTACGTGATCGACACCGGCATCCGGATCAGCCACCAGGAGTTCGGTGGCCGGGCCAGCTACGGGTACGACTTCGTCGACAACGACACGATCGCGAACGACTGTGACGGGCACGGCACGCACGTCGCCGGCACCATCGGCGGCACCAACTACGGTGTGGCCAAGGCCGTCAAGCTGGTTGGCGTCCGGGTGCTCGACTGCGAGGGCAGCGGCAGCTACGCCGGTGTGCTGGCCGGCATCGACTGGGTCACCGCGAACGCGGTGAAGCCGGCCGTCGCCAACATGAGCCTCGGCGGCGCAGCCAGTGCCGCGATCGACGCCGCGGTGGAGTCCTCCATCGCCTCCGGTGTGTCCTACTCCGTCGCCGCCGGCAACGAGAACACTGACGCCTGCAACGTCTCGCCGGCCCGCGCGGCCTCGGCGATCACGGTGGGGGCGACCGACGAGGTCGACTTCCGAGCCTTCTTCTCCAACTACGGCCAGTGTGTGGACATCCACGCGCCGGGCCACAACATCCCGTCGTCGGTGGCCAGTAGCGACACGGCGATCGACAAGTACAGCGGCACCTCGATGGCGAGCCCGCACGTCGCGGGCGCGGCCGCGCTCGCGCTGTCCGCGAACCCGACCTGGACGCCCCTGCAGGTGCGTAACAACCTGGTCTACGGCGGCACCCGCCGGGTCGTCCGCAACACGGCGTTCACCGGTACGAGCGACGTGATGCTGCGCATCGGCACCAGTGCAGTTCCGCAGGTCACCGGCCTGCGCGCGCTGGCCAACGGCAAGACCGTCACGGTGGGAACGGGCGGCACCCAGCCGCTGAAGGCCAGCCAGGCTCCGAGCCAGATCGGTGACCTGGAGAAGTTCACCATCATCAGCGCCGGCACCGGCTACATCGCGTTCTCGTCCTGGGCGAACGGCAAGTACGTCAGCGCCACCTCCGGCGGCGCCGGCTCACTGATCGCCAACGCCAGCACCATCACGGACGCGGAGCGGTTCCAGGTGGTGATGCAGGGCGACGGCACGACCACCCTGATCGCCAAGGTGAACGGCAAGTACGTCACCGTGCCGTCGGGTGGGGCCAGCCCGCTGGTCGCCAGCTCCACCACCGTCGGTACGGCCGAGAAGTTCATCTGGGCCTCGCCGGCGGCTGTCGTCGTCCTGAACTCGGTGCGGAACAGCCGGATGGTGACCGCGCCGAGCACCACGTCGCCGTTGATCGCCAACGGCACGACCGTCGGCAACCCGCAGAAGTACGACATGCTCGACCTCGGAGATGACGCCGTCGCGTTGCGGGCCCACACCAACTGGCGCTTCGTCACCAGCGCGGTCAACGGCAGCGGCAACCCGACCGCGTTGATCGCCAACTCCACCACGCTCGGCACGCCGCAAACGTTCTGGCTCTACCACTGGGGCGACGGGACTCTCGGGCTGCAGTCGCTGACCAGTTACAACTTCGTGGTGGCACCGAGCACCACCTCGCCGCTCATCGCCAGCTTCTACCCCACCGACCCTGACGCCGCATGGCCGACGTCGGCGGACTTCACCCACGTCGTTCAGACCGTGGGCTGACCGAGCACCACCGCCTGACCGTCGCGTCCTGACGCGACAGACACAGAAGGGGCCGCCGAGACATCCGTCTCGGCGGCCCCTTCGCCATCCCGGCTGGTTCGTCAGCGCGGCGGTACGGCGTCCACCCCCGACCGCCGCGACAGCGAGGCGTACGCCGCCTGCAGCTGCTGGCGGACCGCTGCCGAGCTGTGGTGCGCCACCACCCACTCCCGCCCGTTGACGGCCATCCGCTCGGCGGTCTCCGGCGAGGACAACAGCGCCGCGACCTTCGCGATCCAGCCGGCCCTGTCGTCGGCGACACTGACGTGCACGCCGTCCTGCACACCGGCGCGGTCGGCCACCATGCTCGTCGTCACGCTCGGCACCCCGGCGGACATGGCCTGGATGAGCTTCAACTGCACCCCGGTGCCCCGGAAGATCGGCGCGATGGCGACCGCCGCGTCCGCGTAGTAGGGCTCCACCGCGGGCGCGTTGGCGTGCAGCTCGATGCCGTTCCCGACGAGCGCCTGGACCGCCTTCGGTGGGTCCGTGCCGACGATCCGCAGCCGGGCGTCCGGGACCGCGTCGCGGATACCCTGCCAGCACTCGCGGACGAACCACATGAGGCCGTTGACGTTCGCCTCGTAGCTGAGCCGACCCACGAACAGCACCGTCGGTGCGATCGGGCCCTGCTGCCGCTGCACGGAGAAGTCGCAGGGGCTCCGGACCAGGTAGGTGTTGGGCCGCTCCTGACCGGGCAGGGACGGCGCGGAGAGCATCAGCGGCACGCCCTTACGGACCAGTTCGTCCTCGCGCGCCCGCATCCGGCTCCCCTCCACCCGACCCAACGCGCGCCAGGCGAGGTTGGGCCCGTGGGAGGCCAACTGCTCGTAGTACTCGCTGCGGAACTCGTCCAGGTCGACAATGACCGGCGTGTCGCCACAGGCCTCGACCAGGTGGACGGTGCGGAAGACGTTGAGGTGCACCACGTCCGGCTGGAACTCGTCCAACTGCTGCCGCAGGGCGTCGGTGAGCGCCTTCGGGCTCGCGTACCCCGTCTGCAAGGAGACCCCGGTGCCGAGCGCACGGGCGGAGCGCAGCATGGAACCGGCGCGCGGGTTGGGAACGAGGGTGCGCTCCTTGACCGGCAGTTGGTCGGCCAGCTCCACCTCCTTGTCGTCGTGCGTCAGCGCGAGGAAGCGGACATCGTGTTGGGCGGCGAGCATCTCCAGGATCACCAGGCTTCGCGGACGAACCGACGCCGGTATCCAGGGTGCTACGAACAAAATCTTCAAATCGGCAGCCTCCTTAGGGCGGACGCGAGGATTCGCTGAGCTCGCGTGCCGTGCTTCGCGAAATAGACCTGCATGCCGGCCCGGTACAGGTTGTTCTTGCCGACCGCAGCGGTGCTGGTGCTCTCCTTGTGCTCGGCGACGCTCGTCCCGATCGACTTCACACTCCAGCCGCCGGCCCAGAGCCGGGTGCAGAGGTCGACGTCCTCGAAGTAGAGGAAGAAGTCGCGGTCGAACCCGCCGACGGCCCGGAAGGCATCCCCTCGGACGAGCATGCAGAAGCCCGACACCCAGGCGGCCTCGCGGACCTGACCTGTCGGTTCCACATCGAGGTAGTCGAGCATCGCGAACTTCTTCCGCAGCGGCGCCGCCTGCGCGAGTGACCGCTTGAGGCCGCTGGGCACGATCTCGTCGACGCGGAGGGCGGCCAGCCACTCCTTGGCCATGCTCGGCGAGGGACCCGCCGAGATCCCGAAGCTCCCGTCGGGGTACCGCATCAGCGGCGCGGCGACCCCCAACTTCGGGTCGGCCCGCAGTGCCTCGACGAGGTGCGCGAAGGAGTCGGCCGTGATGTGGCAGTCGGGGTTGAGCAGGAAGTACGCGTCCGCGTCGGGGACGATCTCGGCCGCGGCGTTGATGGCCTTGCCGAAGCCGACGTTCGGAAGCGAGACGACCTGGTACCCGAAGGACTTCGCCACCTCGACGCTGTTGTCGGTGGAGGAGTTGTCCACCACCACGACGTGCTCGATCGGCAGGGCACCCAGGCAACCCAGGCTGAGGGGAAGCTCCTTGGCCGAGTTGTAGGAGACGATGATGGCTGCGATCTTCACTGTCGACCCGCAATCGCGTAGGCGTCGAGGTACGAGCGGACCGTGTCGTCCCACCGGAACGTCCGCTCGATGTGGGCGCGAGCGTTCCGACCACGCTGCGCGGCGTCCTGCGGTGCTTCGACAGCGGCCCGGACGGCGGCAGCGATCTCGTCCGCGCTCGACGCGACGTACAGCATCGAGGCGTCCCCCCGGACCGATTCGGCCGGACCGCTCGACGTGATGACCGGGCAGCCCAGGGCCATGGCGTGCGCCACCTTCATCAGCACACCACCGCCCACGATCGACGGCACGACGACGGCGTGCGCGCCGAGCATCTCCGACTGGAAGTCGGGCACCGCGCCGGTCACCACCACCCGGCTGTCGTGCTCGCCGAGACCGACCACCTCGGGGGTGGGATCCGCCCCGACGATCCTGAGTTCGGCGTCCGGCAGGCTCTGCCACACGATCGGCATCACCTCCCGGGCGAGAAGCTCGGCGACGAGAACGTTCGCACGTCGCCACATCGCCCCGGCGAACACCAGTCGCGGTCGGCTGGTGACCGGCGGCGGCGACCAGGACCGCTCCCCCACGTGGATGCCGGGCCGGGCGAGGACGGTGTTGGGGTTGTACGTCCGGGCCACCGCGAAGTCGGCGTCGGACAGGGTGATGACTGCCGCCGCCTGCCGGATCGCCGCCCGCTCGAACCGTCGGGTCCGCACCAGCTCGGCGAGGCGGTACGGCCGTTCCAGGCCGGACGACGCCCGGTACGACTCCCGCATGACCTTCTCGGTGATGTCGTGCAGACCCAGCACCGACGCTCGACTGAGCCCGACGACCTCGGCGGACTGCAGGTACTCCGCGTGCACCACGTCGGGCTGGATCCGGCGGATCAGCTCGGCCGCCTCCTGGGTCGCCTCGCGCGGCCACGCCTGACGCAGCCAGGCCGGTTCGACCCGGAGGCGGTCCAGGTGGCTCGGGCGCGCGACGACGTCGGACGGCAGCAACGTGTACTTCAGATCGTCCCGTTCGGACGCGGAGTTGTTTCCCGGTGAGTACACGAAGAGGTCGACCTGTTCGGCCAGTCGCGGCGTGAGCTGCACGATCGTGTCGGCCGCGGCGTGGTTGTGCTTGCCGTTCGGCGCGAATGGGGTGAGCAGCAGGACCCGCATCAGTTCAGCCGCTTCAACAGCGTCGTGACGAACCCCTGCGCGATGCGCCCCTGGGCGGCGACCCGGCCGGCGGCCTCCCGGAACTGCTCGGTCGCCGCCGCGGCCTGGGTCGCCTTGCGGTGGAGCGTGTCGGCGTCGACGTCCGGCGGCACCACGTACTCGCTGAGCCCCAGATCGACGAAGGCGTCCTGGACCTTCCGCTCGTACGCGATGGCCACCGTGGGAACGCCGATCGCCACGGCCAGGAGGGCCGCGTGCAGGCGGGTGCCGAGGACGAGCTGGTTCGTCGCGAGCGCCTGCAACCAGGTGCGCAGCGCCCCGGCGAGCGGCTGGCTGCCGTCCAACGGGGTCTGGTCCAGGGTCAGCAGGTCGCGGAAGGCACGCTCGTAGATGACGCGGTCGTCCTCGCCGTGCGCTCCCCGCCCGAAGGCCATCGGCAGGAAGGTGCCCGACCACCCCTCCTGGCGCAGCCGGGCGGCGCAACCGGAGGTCGCCGCCAGCAGGGGGGTCTCCAGCTCCGGCGCGAGCGGCCGCATCGACAGCGCGAAGCGACGACCGGCGTCGACAGGCTCCAGGTCGGGCAGCGGCAGGGTGTACGCCATGTCGCCGATGACCTCGGCGCTGGAGCCGAAGTGCGAGGCGGTGCGCGCGTCCCGCACTCCGACGCCGACACATGCGGCACCGATGACGCGGAGCAACTGACGACCGAACGGCGTACCGCCCTCGCGGACGCCGACGCCGACGGTGGCGACGGGCGTCCCGGCGATCTTGGCCATCGCGATGATCCGGGCGAACATCGGCAGGGTGCCGGGCCAGGCCAGGTTCGGGGAACGCTCCTGGAAGACCGTTCCGGGGCCGAGGAGCAGCAGGTCACAGGACTTGATGGAGCGTTGGACCGCGACCTGACGCTCCGAGGCGCCCTTGGCCCGCAGCACGGGCATGTTCTCCGTGTCCACGCCGTGCAGTTCGGCGACCCGGTCCGGGTTGGGGCAGAAGACCACGAATGTCGCGTTCTCCTTGACCGCGCGGACGCAGGTAATGAGCGAGTGGAGGAGGATCTCGTCTCCGAGATTGTCCGATCCGAACCACCCGACTATTCCGACCCTCACATGTCCTCCGTCGTCGCGGCCTGCAGTTGACCTGCGGCCCTCCGTTGAGCCAACAATTTGCCGACAGCCAGCACGAGAATGACGCCGCCCAGGATGAAGGACGCCAGGGCGGGTTCCAGCACGGCCAGCAGCAGGGCGAGCGCGCCGACCGCCGCCGCCACGGCCACGAACGAGATCACGACCGGCCGCACCAGTTCCTTGATCCGCAGGAACCAGAGCAGCGACCCCGCCACGACCAGCTCGTTCAGCACCATCGCCGTGGCGGAACCGAACGCACCGTAGGTGCCGTCGAGGGCGAGGTTCAGGCCGACGCTGCCACCGATGCTCAACACCAGCACGACCAGCCGACTGGAGGCACGGCCCTGGGAGAGCAGCACCGCGGACAGGCCGAAGTTGCCGAATCGCAGGATCAGGAAAAAGGTCAGCACCATCGCGAGCGTTGGGATGTTGCCCGCGTGGTCGCCGAACAGCACGGCGGTTCCGATCGGGATTCCGATGAACATGACGCCGGCGGCGGCCTGACCGGCGAGCGCGAAGAACCGGAAGATCGTGAGCGGGTCGTTCGACTGGGCGGCCCCGGACGCCCGGCGCGGCGCGGCGTAGGCGAGCGCGCCGACACCCATGGACGCCGCGACCTGGACCACCGGCCCGACGATCGCCGCCGCCGACACGTACTCACCGACCTCCGCGGCGGCGACGAAGAACGCGAGGACGAACACGTCGCCGCGGAAGTAGAAGAGACCGAAGAGGTCGGCGGCGAAGTAGGGCAGGGCCTGCCGGACGTGCTGGATCGCGCGGATACCCCGGGAGTCACGCAACGCCGGCAGGATGCGCACGATGAGGAACGCGCCCGCCGACCTGAGGACCGCCGCAATCGACATGTAGACGGCGGCGTCGCCGAGGGTGAGCCCGTCCAGCAGCCACACGTCGACCGCGCACGCGCCCACCAGCAGGAGACCGGCGGACACGTTCGTGAGCGGCTCGGCCCACGCCGAGGGCGTACCCCGGATGAGCACCCACGCCGTCTCGTTCCACTGCTCCAACAGGCTGGCCACGAAGATCAGGAAGAAGGCGACCTGCGCCTGCGGAGGAAGGACCGCGCCGATCACCGGGTACGCGACGGCGGCGGCCACCATCAACGCGGCGAAGCGCCCGCAGTGGATCCGCGCGACCACCGGCGGCGACACCGTGCCCGCGGCGGCCTCCCTGGTGAGGTAGGTCGGCAGGCCGAGGGAGAGCGCGGCGGCGGTGAACGACGCGATGAGCGTGGCGAGACCGTAGAAGCCGACCGCCTCGGCGCCGGCGCCCCTGGTCAGGAACGCCATGACCACCAGGGTGGTCGAGCGGGTCGCCAGGGTGGAGATGCCCAGCAGACCCGACACGATCCCCAGGGACGGCCGCCGTCGCTCCGGCGTCGTGACCTCAGTCGCGACCATAACCATCCACCACTCGTACGTGTCGCGACCGGGCGTAGAAGTAGCCGAAGATCAGCGCCAGCATCAGGAAGTACGGTCCTTGCATGAGTCCCCATCCCGTCATGCCGGTCAGGACGAGGCCCGGCAGCGCGCTGACCAGGACCCGGGGCGCGAGGTCCGAGGTCCGCACCCGGAACACGGCGTGGATGGCGCTCGCGGCGGTCATCGCGAACGGCAGCCAGAGCAGCAGCGCGCCGATGATGCCCAACTCCGCGGCACTGAGCAACAGCACGTTGTGCACGGGCACACCACTTGCGGTCAGTGGGTCGGACGCGCCGGCGATCGCCACGTAGCTGTTCGGGCCCACCCCGGCCCACGGGTGTTCCCGGATGACGTCGAAGGCGACCTGGAGCAGGTGCCCACGGTCGCCGCCCTCGGGGTCGGCCGTGAACCGCTTGATCAGCCACGGCACCGACACCAGGCCGAGCAGGCCGGTGATGCCGAGGACGACGAAGTACTTCTTCTGCCAGCGCCCGGTCACGAACTCGAGCACCACCAGGATGAGAATCATGGAGACCACCGCCGCGAGGACGGAACGGCTCTGGGTGAGGGAGAGGCCGAGGAAGACGGCACCGAGCGTGCTCCAGGCCACCCACCGTTGCCGCACCGTCTTCTGCGGCAGGGTCAACGCACACATCCCGCAGAAGAACAGCAGCTTCGCCAGCTCGCCCGGATGGCTGGTCAGGCCGGTGGCGCGGCCGAGCACGTCGAGCGCCTGCTGACCGGCGATCCGGCGCAGCGGGAACCCGATGACCGCCATCGTGATCGCGAAGAGCTGCAACCACGCCACCGCCGCGAAGGCCCACAGCAGGACGGAGTTGCGCCGGTCGGCGCGTTCGGCGCCGACCCCGATGGCGAACACGATCGCCACCAGGCTGAAGTGCACCAGACCGCTCACGGTACGCAGGGAGGAATCCCAGGCCAGCACGGCGAACAGGAGCATCCAGCCGAAGAACGGCACCCACGGGAAGAGGGCACGGGCGAGTTGACGCCGCGACTGGATCCCGATCACGACCACGGCCACCGCGATGGCGATGGTGTACGTGTAGAGCATCGGCGTGCCGGTGGCCACCCCGCTGTAGATCACCACCTCGGACGGCGCGAGGGCGATCGGCGCCAGACCGAGTGACGCCACGAGCCCGGCCAACACGACGACGATGCGTTGATCCGGATCGGAGCGCAGGCCCTCGACGAACGCCCGGACGGCCGAGGTCAGCTCCGCGAGCAGGCCTGGACCTCGATGGCGGCCCGCCGCCTGCGGGTCTGGCGTCGTCTCCTCGGCGGGGACCGTGGCCGGCTCGGCGGGGACCGTGGCCGGCTCGGCGGGGACCGTGGCCGGCTCGGCGGGGACCGTGGCCGGCTCGGCGGGGACCGCTGCCGGCTGGACGTTCCGCTGGGCCAGCACCTCGCTGGGGTTCAGCCGGGCCGTCGGGGCATGGCTCAGATCATCCTGGGGATGACCACCACCGACGCCGGGCAACATGACGATCTCCGTCTCAGCGTCGGCCAACCAGTCACCGCCAGGGCTGCGCTGGTCGTGCGGGGGTCTGCTCACGCCTTGCGGCCAGGGCGTAGGGGTGAAGCTCCAGAACCGGTGACGATCGGTTCGGGCGAAGCGGTGTTTCGGGCGCTCATCATAGGGGTGGTGTCGACAACGTACACAGGGCCGGGCATGGCTGACTTTCGGGTAAGCGGGTAGCTAGTTCGCCGGTACCGTTGATACGTCTTTTCGGCGGCCGTAACAAGTGGCATGTCGGTCAGAAACGCGCGTTGTCACGCACGGAGTTGACCACTCGCCGAATATCATTTATATAGGCTGATGGCCCGGTCATCCGCAGCACCAACTGGCGGTCGATGGCACCGTCCGGCGACGAACGCCAGAATGCGACAAGAACAATGCCGTACTTTTCGGTGCCGTTCAGTTTGACGGTCTCGGCCAGAACGACATACTGCCCGGCGCTGCGCCATTGCAGCCCCCACGCCTCTTCGGCCTTGCGCAGCGCGACCCGTTGGTCCTCTTTGCAATCACGGCAGTCGCGGACGATCAGCTCACCGCCGACCTCCGAGTTGTCGCCGATCGAGGCGCCGCAGTTGTACTCGACCTGCCCCTCGGCGCTGCTGCCCGGAGTGCAGTCCCAGTTGGCGGGCGCCAGGAACGTGATGCCCAGACCCTCCGGGTTGAGGGTGCGCACCCCCCCACCCTGGACGAAGGCCGGCCACCTGGGCCAGTCCCCGGGGCGGGGTGGCTCCAGGCCCGGCTGCTGGGGCGGGGCGGCCGGCAACGAGGCAGTCGCGCGGGACTCGGCCACCCCGGTGGGCGCGGGGCTCGCCGTCGTCGGCTCGGACGGCCCCCCGAAGCTGGTCCACGCGAGGGCACTCCCACCGGCCACGAGGACCACCACCAGGGCGGCGATCCCGACCCAGAGCCCGGTACGGCTCTTGCGGGGCGGCGAGGGGCGGATCCGTTGGGTCGGCGAGCTGAACGGGTCGTGCGGCGGCGCGACGAACGTGGCCGGGCTCGGGCTGCTCGGCGGTGGGGTGTAGGAGGCCGGCGGCGACGAGGCCACGCCGGCCGGCGAGGTGGGTACGCCGGAGACGGAGTGCGGTGCCGCGGAGACCAACTGGCCGGGGATCGGGCCGGACTGCACCGCCCAGGGGGCCTGCGGGCCACCGGAGACGGGCTGCGGCGCGCCCGACACCGGCGGGGCGGACACGGCGGGCGGGGCCGAGACGGAGGGCAGGGCGGAGACCGCAGGCGGGGCGGACACGGAAGGCGGGGCCGAGACCGCAGGCGGGGCGGAGACGGAGGGCGGCGCCGACGTCGGTGGGGCCACCGTTGGTGCGGGGATGTAGTCGACACCGAGTGCCCGGAACAGCTTCTCGGCGCCCGGGCCCGCCTCGGCGGGGTAGGCCACCCAGGGCGCGGCGGCGGAGAAGTCGGCGTACGTGTAGGGCATCGGATCGGCTGACTGCGCCAGCAGGTCGACAGCCCCGGCGAACGCCTCACGCCAGCCGGGCGTGGCGGCCACGGCGGCGTCGAGGACCGCGACGGTGACGAATCGACCGTGCTCGTCGATCGCGGCCCATGCTTTCCCCACCGGAGACCCGCCGAGCGCGTGGGTGTACCTGTAGGGGCCTTCCGGCTGCATGCGCACTCCTCCGTTGAACCGCCGTGCGGATAGTACCGACCGTTGGCCAACCCGGCCTGCCCCGCCCGGGGCGGGCGATGAGGGCTGGGACCGCTTGCCAGTGAAAGTTCTCATGCATAGAGTCGGCCCATGAATGAAGGAGCTGTCGAGGCACCCGCTGACCGGGTGCTCGACCTGTTCCAAGGGGTGCGGCTCACTCCCACACAGCGCCGGATCGCGCACTGTCTGGTGCAGCACGCACCCACCGTGGCCTACCTGTCCGCCGCCGAGGTCGCCGAACTGGCCGGGGTCAGCCAGCCGTCGGTCACCCGGTTCGCCGTCGCGCTCGGCCACGACGGCTACCCGGCACTCCGCCGCCGCCTGCGCGACCTGACCACGGCGTCACCGGGCGGGCCGGCGGACGCCGGCAACGAACTCCAGCAGGCGGTACGCGCCGAGATGGTCAACCTGGACCGACTGGCCGGTCAGCTCGCCGACCGGGACCGGATCGCCGAGACCGGACGGTTGCTCGCGGCCAGTCGCCCACTGCCGGTGCTCGGCCTACGTGCCGCCGCGCCGCTGGCCGCGTACTTCGCCTACTTCGCGGCAAAGGTGCACCCGGACGTACGGGTCCTCGACGACGGCGGCAGCCTGCTGACCGACCGGCTGGAGCAGGCCGCCGAGGCCGGGGCGTCCGCCGTGCTCGCCTTCGTGCTTCCCCGCTACCCCCGGGAGACCCTCGACGCGCTGCGCGACGCCCGCCACGCCGGGTTGACGGTGGTGGCGATCACCGACTCGCCGGTCAGCCCGGCCACCGAGCACGCCGACGTGGTGCTCGCCGCCGCGGTCGGCGCGCAGCTCGTCTTCGACCTGCACACCGCACCGATGACCCTGGCCATGGTGCTGTTGCAGGCGATCTGCGACGCCGCGCCGACCGACACCCAACGCCGACTGGAGGCGTTCGAAGCCTCCGCGGCCCGCCGACAGTTGTTCCTCGGTTGACCGGAGGAGATGCAGAGATGACCACGCCGATCCGTGCCGCACGGGGCAGCCAGCTCACCACCCGCGGGTGGCAGCAGGAGGCCGCCCTGCGGATGTTGATGAACAACCTCGACCCCGAGGTGGCCGAACGCCCCGACGACCTCGTCGTCTACGGCGGCACCGGCAAGGCGGCCCGGGACTGGCCGTCCTACCACGCGTTGGTCCGCACGCTCACCGACCTGCGCGAGGACGAGACGATGCTCGTGCAGTCCGGCCGCCCGGTCGGGGTCATGCGCACCCACGAGTGGGCGCCCCGGGTGCTGCTCGCCAACTCGAACCTGGTCGGTGACTGGGCCACCTGGCCGGAGTTCCGCCGCCTCGAACAGCTCGGCCTGACCATGTACGGGCAGATGACCGCCGGTTCCTGGATCTACATCGGCACCCAGGGCATCCTCCAGGGCACCTACGAGACGTTCGCGGCGGTGGCCGCCAAGAGGTTCGGTGGCACCCTGGCCGGGACATTGACGCTCACCGCCGGCTGCGGCGGGATGGGCGGCGCGCAGCCCCTCGCGGTCACCATGAACGACGGCGTCTGTCTGATCGTTGACGTGGACCGCACCCGGCTCGACCGTCGGGTGCACGACCGCTACCTGGACGAGGTCGCCGATTCCCTGGACGACGCGATCGGGCGCGTGCTCGCCGCGAAGCGGGAGCGCCGGGCACTGAGCGTCGGCGTGGTCGGCAACGCCGCCGAGGTCTTCCCCGAGCTGCTGAGCCGTGGCGTCGAGATCGACATCGTGACCGACCAGACCAGCGCCCACGACCCGTTGGCGTACCTGCCGGTGGATGTGGAGCTGGCCGAGGCCCGGGACTACGCCGCCGCGAAGCCGGCCGAGTTCACCGACCGGGCCCGCGCGTCGATGGCGAAGCACGTCGAGGCGATGGTCGGCTTCCTCGACGCCGGCGCCGAGGTGTTCGACTACGGCAACTCGATCCGGGGTGAGGCGCAGCTCGGCGGCTACCAGCGCGCCTTCGACTTCCCGGGCTTCGTGCCCGCGTACATCCGGCCGTTGTTCTGCGAGGGTAGGGGCCCGTTCCGGTGGGCCGCGCTCTCCGGCGACCCGGCCGACATCGCGGCCACCGACCGCGCCATCCTCGACCTGTTCCCGGAGAACGAGTCGCTTGCCCGCTGGATCAAGCTCGCCGGTGAGCGGGTCGCCTTCCAGGGTCTGCCAGCCCGGATCTGCTGGCTGGGCCAGGGCGAACGGGACCGGGCGGGCGTGCGGTTCAACGACATGGTCGCCGCCGGTGAACTCTCCGCCCCGGTGGTGATCGGCCGCGACCACCTGGACACCGGCAGCGTCGCCAGCCCGTACCGGGAGACCGAGGGGATGGCCGACGGCTCCGACGCCATCGCCGACTGGCCGCTGCTCAACGCCCTGGTCAATACGGCCAGCGGGGCTTCCTGGGTCTCCATCCACCACGGCGGCGGGGTGGGCATCGGCAGGTCGATCCACGCCGGTCAGGTCTGCGTGGCCGACGGCACGGCCCTGGCCGGGCAGAAGATCGAGCGGGTGCTCACCAACGACCCGGCGATGGGGGTCATCCGGCACGTCGACGCCGGCTACGACAGCGCCCGCGAGGTCGCCGACCGTACCGGAGTCCGGGTGCCCATGACCGAGGGCGGACCCGCGTGAGCGACGACCTTTCCGCCCGGTTCCGGGCGCTGTGGGACGAGATCGCGCCGGTCGGGCGGGACGCCGACAGCGGCGGCTATCTGCGGTACGCGTTGACCGAGCCGGAGCGGGAGTTGCGCGCCTGGTTCCGCACGCAGGCCGAGCGCCGCGCCATGCCGGTCACCGAGGACGGCAACGGCAACCTCTTCGCGCACTGGGGTGACCCGGAGGCCGCCGACGCGGTGCTCACCGGCAGCCACTTCGACTCGGTGCCGCACGGCGGGGCGTACGACGGGCCGCTCGGCATCGTGAGCGCGTTCCTCGCCGTGGACGAACTGCGCGCCGCCGGCGTCACCCCCACCCGGCCGCTGGTGCTGGGTGCCTTCGTCGAGGAGGAGGGGGCACGTTTCGGCGTACCCTGCCTGGGGTCGCGGCTGCTCACCGGCGCGCTGCCGGCCGAACGCGCGGCCGGCCTGCGCGACGCGGCCGGGGTGAGCTTCGCCGAGGCGCTCGGCGACCGGCCGGCGGGCGCCCGCCCGGAGCTGCTGGGCCGGTTCGGCGCGTTCGTCGAACTGCACGTCGAGCAGGGCCGCGCGCTCGTCGACACCGACGCGCCGGTCGCGGTGGCGAGCGCGATCTGGCCGCACGGGCGGTGGCGCTTCGACGTCGTCGGGGAGGGCAACCACGCGGGTACGACCCGGATGGCCGACCGGCGCGACCCGATGCTCACCTATGCGTTCACGGTGCTCGCGGCAAACAAGGAGGCCCGGCTGCGCGGCGCGCACGCCACGGTGGGCCGGGTCGCCGTCGAGCCCAACGCCACGAACGCGATCCCGTCGAAGGTGACCGGCTGGCTTGACGCCCGCGCCGCCGACCCGGAGACGCTGACCGGGCTCGTCGAGGCGGTGCGCGGCAAGGTCGCCGAGCGGGCCCGCCGCGACGGTACGGAGGTGACGGTCACCGAGGAGTCGGCCACCCCGGTGGTCGCCTTCGACGGTGACCTGGCCAAGCGGCTGGCCACCCTGCTCGACGCGCCGGTACTGCCCACCGGAGCGGGGCACGACGCCGGGGTCCTGGCCGGGCACCTGCCCACCGCGATGCTCTTCGTACGCAACCCGACCGGGGTGTCGCACTCCCCCGCCGAGGCGGCGACCGACGACGACTGTGCCGCCGGGGTGCGGGCGTTGGCCCGGGTGCTTGCGGAGCTGACGTGCTGATGTCGCAGACGATTCAGCTCCAAAGGAGGCGAGTGGCATGACCACCACCCGCTGGCTCGCCGAGTACGCGTGGCTGCCCGAGCACGCCGAACCCACCCCCGACGTGCTGATCGAGGTCGACGACGGTCGGATCACCGCGATCACGCCACTCGTCGGGGCCGGAGGCCCGGAGGCCGGCGTCGAGGTGCTGCGGGACGCCACCCGGTTGCCCGGACTGACCCTGCCCGGCCTGGCCAACGCGCACTCGCACGCCTTCCACCGCGCGCTGCGCGGGCGCACCCACGGCGGCCGGGGTGACTTCTGGACCTGGCGGGACCAGATGTACGCCGTCGCCGACCGGTTGGACCCGGACACCTATCTCGCCCTGGCCCGCGCGGTCTACGCGGAGATGGCGCTCGCCGGGGTCAGCTGTGTGGGCGAGTTCCACTACCTGCACCACCGGCCGGACGGCGGCGCGTACGACGACCCGAACGAGATGAGCGCGGCGCTCGTCGAAGCCGCCGCGCACGCCGGGATCCGGCTCACCCTGCTGGACACCGCCTACCTGACGTCCAGTGTGGATGGTCAACCACTCGCCGGGCCGCAGCGCCGCTTCGGCGACGGCGACGCGAGCCGCTGGGCCGAGCGGGCCGCCGCGTTCCAGCCGACGGACCCGCACGTCCGGGTCGGCGCGGCCGTGCACTCGGTGCGCGCCGTCCCGGCCGACCAGCTCCGCACGGTCGCCGACTGGGCGCGCGAGCGGCACGCGCCGCTGCACGTGCACCTCTCCGAGCAGCCCGCCGAGAACGACGAGTGCCGGGCCGTGCACGGGCACTCGCCGACCGCGCTGCTCGCCGAGCACGGGGTGCTCGGGCCGCACACCACCGCCGTGCACGCCACCCACCCGACGAGCGTCGACCTGTCCCTGCTCGCCGACAGCGGGACCGGGGTGTGCCTCTGCCCGACCACCGAGCGGGACCTCGCCGACGGCATCGGACCGGCCCGGCTGATGGCCGACGCCGGCATCCGGCTCAGCCTGGGCAGCGACAGCCACGCCGTGGTCGACCTGTTCGAGGAGGCGCGGGCGGTCGAACTGGACGAGCGGCTGCGGACCCGCCGGCGCGGCCACTTCGCGCCGCTCGACCTGCTGACGGCGGCAAGCGTCGCCGGACACGCCGCGCTGGGCTGGGCCGACGCCGGAAGGATCGCCGTGGGCGCCCGCGCCGACCTGGTGACGGTACGCCTGGACAGCGCCCGCACCGCCGGGGTGCCGCCGGTGGGCGCGTTCTTCGCCGCCGGCGCGGCCGACGTCGAGCAGGTCGTGGTGGACGGCCGGGTGGTGGTGGCCGAAGGCCGGCACCTGACCGTCGACGTGCCGGGCGAGCTGGCGGCGTCGATCGAGGCGGTGCTCCCCGCATGAGCGGCAGCCTGCTTGTCGGCAACATCGGAGAGCTGGTCACCAACGGTTCCGGCGAGGGCCCGCTCGGCATCCGCCGCAACGCCGCGGTGCTCGTCGAGGAGGGCCGGGTGGTCTGGGTCGGGCCGTCCGCGTACGCGCCGGCGGCCGACCACCACATCGACGCCGGTGGGGCGGCCGTGCTGCCCGGATTCGTGGACAGCCACGCCCACCTGGTCTTCGCCGGGGACCGGGCCACCGAGTTCGCCGCCCGGATGGCCGGGCAGCCCTACACCGGCGGGGGCATCCGGACCACCGTCGGTGCGACCCGGGCCGCCACCGACGACGAGCTGCGGACCACCGTGCGCCGGCTGCGCGGGGAGGCGCTGCGCCAGGGCACCACGACCATGGAGATCAAGAGTGGGTACGGCCTGACCGTCGCCGACGAGGCCCGCTCGCTACGGATCGCCGCCGAGACCAGCACCGAGACCACCTTCCTCGGCGCGCACGTGGTCCCCGCCGAGTACGCCGACCGCCCGGACGACTACGTCGGGTTGGTGTGCGGGCCGATGCTTGCCGCCGCCGCCCCGTACGCGAAGTGGATCGACGTGTTCTGCGAGGAGGGCGCCTTCGACGTGGACCACGCCCGCGCCATCCTGGCCTGCGGTCAGGCCGCCGGGCTGGGCGTACGCCTGCACGCCAACCAGCTCGGCCCCGGCCCCGGGGTGCAGTTGGGCGTGGAACTGGGAGCGGCGAGCGTCGACCACTGCACCCACCTGAGTGACGCCGACGTGGACGCGCTGGCCTCGACCAGGATGGACTGGACGTCGGGGTCGGAAACGACCACGGTGGCCACCCTGCTGCCCGGTGCGGAGTTCTCCACCCGCTCGCCGTACCCGGACGCCCGTCGGCTGCTCGACGCCGGGGTCACCGTGGCGCTGGCGACGGACTGCAACCCCGGCTCGTCGTACACCTCGTCGATGCCGTTCTGCGTGGCCCTCGCGGTCCGCGAGATGCGGATGACCCCGGCGGAGGCGGTCTGGGCCGCCACCGCCGGTGGCGCCCGGGCGCTGCGCCGCGACGACATCGGTGTCCTCACCCCCGGCGCGTGGGCCGACCTCGTCGTCCTCGACGCGCCGTCGCACCTGCACCTGGCCTACCGGCCCGGTGTACCCCTGATCCGCCAGGTAATACGCAACGGAGTTCCGCAATGACGAACGTGACCATCCAGCCCACCGGGATCACCGCCGACGACGTTCTCGCGGTGGCCCGCGGCACCGCCACGGTCGTCCTCGCCCCGGCCACCGTCGACGCGATGGCGACCAGCCGGGCCATCGTGGACGGCATCGAGTCCTCGGGCCGTCCCGTCTACGGGGTCTCCACCGGTTTCGGCGCATTGGCCAACACCTTCATCGCCCCCGAGCGGCGGGCCGAGTTGCAACACGCGCTGATCCGGTCGCACGCCGCCGGGGTGGGCGCGGCGATGCCGCGCGAGGTGGTCCGGGCCATGATGCTGCTGCGGGTCCGATCCCTCGCCCTGGGCCGCTCCGGGGTCCGGCCGCTGGTCGCGGAGGCCCTGGTCGACCTGCTCAACCACGACATCACCCCGTGGGTGCCGGAGCACGGCTCGCTCGGCGCCTCCGGTGACCTGGCGCCGCTCGCGCACTGCGCGCTGGTGCTGCTCGGCGAGGGTTGGGTGCTCGGCCCGAACGGTGAGCGGCAGGACGCGTCCGACGCGTTGACCGCCGCCGGGCTCAAGCCGATCGAGCTGGCCGCCAAGGAAGGGCTGGCGCTGATCAACGGCACCGACGGCATGCTCGGCATGCTGTTGCTGGCCATCCACGACGCGGCACACCTGTTCGCGATGGCCGACGTGACGGCCGCGCTGGCCATCGAGGCGATGCTCGGCTCGGAGCGGCCGTTCCTGCCCGAACTGCACGCCATCCGGCCACATCCCGGTCAGGCGGCGTCGGCGGCGAACATCCACCGGCTGTTGCAGGACTCCCGGGTGATGGACTCGCACCGCGACGACCTGGCGCACGCCGTGCAGGACGCGTACTCGATGCGCTGCGCGCCGCAGGTGGCCGGCGCGGCGCGCGACACCCTGGACTTCGTCCGCACCGTCGCCGCCCGCGAGCTGGTGTCCGTCGTGGACAACCCGGTGGTCCTACCGGACGGCCGGGTCGAGTCGACGGGCAACTTCCACGGCGCGCCGCTCGGCTTCGCCGCCGACTTCCTCGCCATCGCTGCCGCCGAGGTCGGCGCGATCGCCGAGCGGAGGGTGGACCGGCTGCTCGACGTCACCCGCTCCCGGGAGTTGCCGGCGTTCCTCTCCCCCGACGCCGGGGTCAACTCCGGGCTGATGATCGCCCAGTACACCGCCGCCGGGATCGTCGCCGAGAACCGCCGGCTGGCCGCCCCCGCCTCGGTGGACTCGCTGCCCACCAGCGGGATGCAGGAGGATCACGTCTCGATGGGCTGGGCGGCGGCCAAGAAGCTGCGTACCGTGCTGGACAACCTGACCAGCCTGCTCGCGGTGGAGTTGCTGGCCGGCGTACGCGGCCTTCAGCTACGCGCCCCGCTGGAGCCGTCCCCGGCCGGCCAGGCGGCCGTCGCCGCGCTCGGTACGGCGGCCGGCGAACCCGGCCCGGACGTGTTCCTCGCCCCGGTGATGGAGGCGGCCCGCGCCGTCGTCGCCGGAGCCGACCTGCGCGCCGCCATCGAGCGGGAGGTCGGCCCGCTGGGCTGATCTCGGTCGGGTGGCTGTCGGCCGGTGCTGCTAGCGTTCGCCGCCGTGCAGACCGAGGAGCAGATCCGGGACCACGTTCGCCGTCTGGTGGCGCTTGCCGAGTTGCCGGCCGCCGCGATCGTCGCCGCGACGGTGGAGTACCTGGCCGACGAGGCGGACCCGGCGTTCGTCGAGGCCCGCGCCTGGCCGGTCGTCTGCGAGGAGTTGGGCGCACACCTCGCCGCCCAGGCGCGGTGGCCGGAGGTCACCGACAACGACCGTCTCACGGCGGCCTTCCGGACGCTCTCGGCCGCCGGGCTGGTGGCCCGGGAGGCTTTCAGCTGCTGCCAGAACTGCGGCGTCGCCGAGATCGGCGACGAGGTTCCGCGCGGGCGCACCGCAAGGGGGTACGCGTTCTACCACCAGCAGGACGCCGACCACGCCCTCGACGGTGCCGGGGTGTACCTGACGTACGGCCTGTTCGGGCAACCCGCGACTGTCGACGTGGGCGAGGAGATCGCGGCGGCACTGCGCGCCGAGGGGTTGACCGTGCACTGGGACGGCAGCACCGGCACCCGGATCAGGGTTCCGCTGACCTGGCAGCGACGTCGGGTCGGTCGGCGTGCCGCGCTACCCGCCACCGTCGACGACGACGTGGACGTCGACGTGGATCTGCCGGACCGGTGGACCGGCGTGTACGCCCCGACCGAAGGGCTGTCGTCGGCCGCCCGGCTCGCCGGCCTGCACCTGCCCTGGTTGCCGGCCGGTGTCCGGGTCCGGCTGGCGCACCAGGACGTCGCCCTCGTCGTGCGGCGGGAGGGAGACGCCCTGGTGGGCGCGTACCCGGAGCAGGACGGGAAGGAGTTGACCGTCGGCCGGTACGACGGCATGGACCTGATCCGCCGGCTGACCGGTCGGGCGGTGCCGGCGGCAGCCCTGCCGACACCGCCCGATTTCCTCGAAACGACCTACCAGTACCGCGACGACAGCCAGAAGGACGTGCCGCTGGACGCGGCCGAGGCGTGCCTCCTGCTGCGCGCGATGCGACCGCTGAGCAGGGACTTCCTGACCGCCCTCGGCCGCTCCGGTGGCTGCGTGCAGGTCGCCTGGGAGCGCGACGGGCTGTGGCTCGAAGAGCTGGACCCGGCGCGGGCCACCTCGACCGGCCGGATCGCCACGGTGGCCGAGGCCGAACGAATGCTCACCGTGCTCGCCACCCAGGACCGCGTCCCGATCGACGAGTTGGGCGGCGACCTCGTGACGAAGCGCTGGTGAGACGTGTCGGGGTGCTCAGGCGGCGGGCGGCAGCACCTTGGCGACAAGCTTGGCCAGCTCGCGCAGCGCCTTGCCCCGGTGGCTGATGGCGTCCTTCTCCTCCGGGGTCAGCTCGGCGTTGGTCCGGTCCTGCCCGTCGCCCAGGAAGATCGGGTCGTAGCCGAACCCGCCCTCGCCGCGCGGAGCACGCAGCACCCGACCGGGCTGCCGGCCGTCCACCAGGTGCTCCTTGCCGCCGGGCAGCACCAACGCCACCGTGCAGACGAACGAGGCGGCTCGCTGCTCGTCGGGCACGTCGGCGATCTGATCCAGCACCAGCTGAAGGTTGGCCTGGTCGTCGCCGTGCTTACCGGACCAGCGGGCGCTGAACACCCCGGGCATCCCGTTGAGCGCGTCCACCGCGATCCCCGAGTCGTCGGCGATGGTCGGCAGGCCGCTCTGCCGGCACCCCTCCCGCGCCTTGATCAGCGCGTTCTCGCCGAAGGTCAGGCCGGTCTCCGGCAGCTCCGCGTACTGCTCGACGTCGTCCAGGCCGAGCAGCGCGACCCGGTGCGCGCCGAGCGCGCCGTCCAGGATCCGCTGCAACTCGACGAGCTTCTTACGGTTACGGGTGGCGAGCAGGACCTTGTTCATGAGAGCGCCTTCCGCTGAGCTTCGGCCAGGTCCGCGCAGCCCGCCACGGCCAGGTCGAGCAGGCTGTCGAGCTGGTCGCGGGCGAACACGCCCGCCTCGCCGGTGCCCTGCACCTCGACGAAGTCACCCGCGCCGGTGCACACCACGTTCATGTCCACCTCGGCGGCCACGTCCTCCTCGTAGCAGAGGTCGAGCCGGGCCTCCCCGGCGACGACACCCACGCTGACCGCGGCCACCGAGCGGTGCATCACCTTCTCCGGCTTGCCGGCCAACGACTTGCGGGCGGCGAGCCAGCCCACCGCGTCGTGCAGCGCGACGTACGCGCCGGTGATCGCGGCCGTGCGGGTGCCGCCGTCGGCCTGGAGCACGTCGCAGTCGAGCACGATCGAGTTCTCACCGAGCGCCTTGAGATCGATGCTGGCCCGCAGGCTGCGCCCGATCAGCCGGGAGATCTCGTGGGTGCGGCCACCGACCCGGCCCTTGACGCTCTCCCGGTCGGAGCGGGTGTTGGTGGCCCGGGGCAGCATCGCGTACTCGGCGGTCACCCAGCCGAGCCCGGAGCCCTTGCGCCAGCGGGGCACCCCCTCGGTGACGCTCGCCGTGCAGAGCACCCGGGTGCCGCCGAACTCGACGAGCACCGAGCCCTCCGGATGGGTGCTCCAGCCACGGGTCAGGGTCACCGGTCGAAGTTGAGAGGGCCCTCGCCCGTCAGGTCGCGCCATCCCTGCACCCTATGCGGTGCGGCTGTCCACCTCGCTCGCGGTGCCCCGGAGAACGTCCGCGCCGTGCACACCGAGGAACCCGGCGACCGCAGCCGGCCAGCCGAACTCCTCGGTCACGATGGCGATCCGCATGCCCACACCGTGCGGGTGCCACGGGTGCGGCAGACGACCGTCCGTTGACCGGCCGGCGAACAGTGCGGCACAACCCCGCGGCCCGCCCGCCCGAACCGGGACGTGGCAGGTCAGATGTCGTAGCTGGCGCCGGGGCGGACCACGTCGATGGGTCCGGTGTACGCGGCCGCGGCCGACTCCAACGTGTGCGCCTCGCTGCCCCAGGCCGCGACCAGATGGGTGAGCAGCAACCGACCCACCATCGCCTTGGTCGCCGCCTCGCCGGCCTCCCGGCCGGTCAGGTGCAGATCCGGCGGATTGTCCACCCCGTCGAGGAAGCTCGCCTCGCAGAGGAAGGCGTCGACGTTCTGGGCCAACCGCAGCAACGCGTCGCAGGGCGCGGTGTCCGACGAGTAGCACAGCGACCGACCGCCGTGCTCCAGCCGCACCCCGTACGTCTCGATCGGATGGTTCACCCGGTCGACGGTGACCGCGAACGGGCCGATCGGGAAGGTGCCCGGTTCGAGTGCGTAGAACTGGTAGACGTCCTCCAACGGGCCGTCGTCGTGGTACGCCGCGCTGAGCTGGTCGGGAGCACCGGCGGGCGCGTACATCGGCAGGGCCGGATGGGGACCCTCCGGGGCGTACCGGCGGACCACCACGTACGTCACGGCGTCCTGGATGTGATCGCAGTGAAGGTGGGTCAGCAGGATCGCGTCCGGAGCGTGCAACCCCGCGTACCGCTGGAGGCTGGACATCGACCCGGAACCGAAGTCGACCAGGAGTCGGAAGCCGTCCGCCTCGACGAGGTACGCCGAGCACGGCGACTCGGGGCCGGGGAAACTACCGGCGCAACCAAGGACGGTCAGTCGCATCGAGTTGTCTCGCTGTCACTGTCGGTAGCATCCATGCCTGCCACCGCTCCAGCCACGATCTCTACCGACGCGTACGCCACGCTGCGCAGCCTACGCTGGCGCACCCTGCGGCAAGAATGATCCAACGGAAGTTGTCACGAACGTGACACCTGCTCGCGGTCTGTTGGGCAGCGAACGGGCCGCCGACACATGTCGACGGCCCGTAATCGGCAGAGCGGATCGGTCAGGCCCAGAGCTGCCCCTCCAGGGCGTCCTCGGCATCGGCGAGCGTGCCACCGTACGCGCCCGTCGACAGGTACTTCCAGCCGCCGTCGCAGACCACGAAAGCCACATCGGCCCGTCGGCCGTCGCGCACCGCCTCGTGCGCCACCGCGAGCGCGGCGTGCAGGATGGCGCCGGTGGAGAACCCGGCGAAGATGCCCTCCACCTCCACCAACTGGCGGGTGCGCAACACCGCGTCCCGGGTGCCGACCGAGAACCGCCGAGAGAGCACCGAGGCGTCGTAGAGTTCCGGCACGTACCCCTCGTCGATGTTGCGCAGGCCGTAGACCAACTCGCCGTAGCGCGGCTCGGCGGCCACGACCTGGATGCCCTCGACCTTTTCCCGCAGGTAACGCCCGGTGCCCATCAGGGTGCCGGTGGTGCCCAGCCCGGCCACGAAGTGCGTGATGCTGGGCAGGTCGTGCAGCAGCTCAGGCCCGGTCGTCTCGTAGTGCGCCCGCGCGTTGGCCTCGTTGCCGTACTGGTAGAGCATCACCCAGTCGGGGTGCTCGACGGCGATCTGCTTGGCGGTGGCGACCGCCTGGTTGGAACCGCCGGCCGCCGGCGAGAAAATGATCTCCGCCCCGTACATCCGGAGCAGCTGGACCCGCTCGGTGGAGACGTTCTCCGGCATCACGCAGACCAACCGGTAGCCCCGCAGCTTGGCCACCATCGCCAACGAGATGCCGGTGTTGCCGCTCGTCGGCTCGAGGATGGTGTCGCCGGCACGGAGCCGGCCCGACTCCTCCGCCGCCCTGACCATGAACAGCGCCGCGCGGTCCTTGATGCTGCCGGTCGGGTTCCGATCCTCCAGCTTGGCCCAGAGCCGCACCGGAGGAGCCCCGTCGGGAACCGTCGGGGAGAGCCGGGGCAGGCCGACGAGCGGCGTACCCCCACAGGCGTCGAGCAGGCTGTCGTACCGCGCCATGGCGGCCGACCTCAGCGCGCCGCGACGGCGTCGCGGACTCCCGCTGCCGCGGCGCTGTGCGAACTGATCGCCGCTGCCGCCGCGCTGTGCGAGCTGATCGCCGCCGCCGCGGCGAAGCCGAACGCGCCGCCGGCCACGGCCGGCAGGATGGTGACGCTGTCACCGTCGGAGAGCTTCGCGTCGAGCGCGCCGAGGAAGCGGACGTCCTCGTCGTTGACGTAGACGTTGACGAAGCGGTGCAGCGCGCCCGCATCGGTGATCAGCCTGCCGCGCAGACCGCCGTGCCGGGAGTCCAGGTCGGTGAGCAGATCGGCGAGCGTGTCGCCGGTGCCGTCGACGACCTTGGCGCCGCCGGTGTAGCTGCGCAGGATGGTGGGGATGCGAACCTCGATAGCCATGATGTCGTACTCCTCGATCGGGTGTGCCTACGGTGACGGGACGAGACGGTTGCGGCGCTGACGGGTCAGCGGCCGGAACACTCGTAATCGACCGTCGCCGGGCTCTGCCCGAACATGTAGGACTGCACGGCGTGCGGGTCGACCCCGGCCTCCACCACGCGGACCGGCTCCTCGGTGACCACGCCGTCGACGATCCGGAACGACCGGATCTCCTCCGAGTCGGGCTCACGGGTCGAGACGAGCAGGTAGTGCGCCCCCGGCTCACCGGCGAAGGAGACATCCGTCCGCGACGGGTACGCCTCGGTGGCGGTGTGCGAGTGGTAGATGACGACGGGCTCCTCGTCCCGGTCGTCCATCTCCCGCCACACACGCAGGTGCTCCATCGAGTCGAACTCGTAGAAGGTCATCGAGCGCGCGGCATTGTCCATCGGGATGTGCCGGGTCGGGGTGTCGCTGCCGACGGGACCGGCGACCACGCCGCACGCCTCGTCGGGGTGGTCCCGGCGCGCGTGGGCGACGATCGCGTCGATGATCGACCGGTCGATGCTCAGCACGTGCACCAGCCTAACGCCTGACGAGCACGGGCCGAAGTGGTGCCGGTCACGCTTAGTCGATCAAGGCGTTGAGCAGCGACTCCTGTAGATACCCGAGATACGCGTAGACCGAAAGCTGGAACACCCGGCTGGAACCCGGGTCCTCGGCGACCGCGTCGTCCAACTCCTCGCCCAGATCCGTGCCGTCCTTGATCTCCAGGCGGACGCCCATCGCGAGCCGGGCGTCGTTGAGCGCCCGCAACCACGCCTCGGCGGCCTCGGCGTCCAGCCGCACCTCGCCGCCGGCGTCGTCCGGCAAGGCGGCCAGGATCGCCCCCGCCTGATCGATCTTCGCGGTCTTCAGGTCGCCCTCGGTGTAGCGGCGGAACTCGGCGGTGTCCGGAGCATCCTCCGGATAGACCGCCGGAAAGAGCCGACCGACGACCGGGTCGGTGTGGTCGAAGCCATCGGTGAGCAGACCCACCACCTCGGAGGCGACCTTGCGCAGCACCCGCACCTCGTCGACGGCGAAGACGGCGACGTACCGACCGGCCTGGCGCCGGAACATGCTCATGACCTGTCCACCGTCGCCCACAACCCGTACGCGTGTAGCTGCGACGCGTCGTGCTCCATCCGCTCCCGGGCGCCGGTGGAGACCACGGCACGGCCCTTGTGGTGCACGTCAAGCATCAGCTGTTCGGCCCTCTCCCGGCTGTAGCCGAAAAGCTTCTGGAATACCCAGGTCACGTACGTCATCAGGTTCACCGGGTCGTCCCACACGATCGTCACCCACTGCCGGTCGGACGCCGGCACCTCGTCAGTGTCCGGCGTCTCGACCGGTACAGCCTGCGGAGCCGCCATGCCCCCCATCGTGCCACCGGTTTCCCGGAACCGAGGAACCGGAACGCCGGCCCGCCGCGGATCACCCACCCCGGGCACTCCCGACCCGCCCGGGACGCCATCGGACCCGGGGCCCGACCCGGACCCCGACCAACCGGTGAGCACGCCGTCAGGCGAGCAGGATGCCGTGATCGACCGCATCGGAGAGCACCACGCCCAGCGAGAGGCGGATCACCTCGAACCGTCGGGAGATCTCCCTGGACAACCCCAACTCGACCTCACGCACGGCCCGCTGGGACCAGGCCCGCGCCGCGTTGTGATCGTCGTTGCCGGGGGTACGCCACTGCTGCCAGCACCCGCCGGAGAGCGCCACCGCGACCGGCGGGAGCACCTCGTCACGGGACGCCGCCGGATAGCTCGCGGCGGCGTCGATCGCCTCGGCGCCGGTCAACTCGGCCACGCCGGCGGTGCTGGTGATCAGCAGCACCTTGTCCAGTTCGTGGCCGGGCCGGTGATCGTC
Organism: Micromonospora sp. NPDC048835; assembly: GCF_040649995.1. Taxonomy (NCBI): domain Bacteria; kingdom Bacillati; phylum Actinomycetota; class Actinomycetes; order Micromonosporales; family Micromonosporaceae; genus Micromonospora; species Micromonospora sp. NPDC048835. The sequence goes on from NZ_JBEZGM010000010.1 coordinate 224,821, forward strand.
CAGGCCGTACTGCACGGCGGCGGCGATCCGGCGTCGCACACCTTCGGCCGGCGGCGCGCCGAGCACCCGGGACGCGACATCGGTCATGATGCCGCGCACCGCCTGGTCGCACTGCGCGGTGGCCAACAGCGACAACGCCGCCATCTCCCGGTCGAGGAGATCCGGTAGGCCGGCACAGCCGACGCCGAACACGATCTCCTGCACGGCCCGCAGGTGGATGTTCGCCAACTCCAGAGCGAGGTGCTGGCGGATCCGCTGGGCACACGAGCGGGTGTGGCGGTCCAACCGTTCCGACCAGTCACCCGGATCGGCGGCCACCGCGACGCGACCCTGCTGACCCGGTAGGACCGGTGGGTCGACGCTGGCCCGCTGCAACCCCTCCCGCGACGACCAGCCCACGAGCGCCCGCCGCAGGTCCGCGGCGGTGTCGGCGTCGTGCACCGGGAACCACCGCGCGGTGGCCAGCGCCGGCACCGCGGCCAGCAGCGCGGCCCGGTGTGCCTCCACCGTCACCGCGACCGCGTCCACCTCGGTCTCCGCACCCCTGACCGGCGGGACGGACGCCCCCGCGCCCTCCGTATTCGCCGCGCCGTCGGCGAGCGGAGCCCAACCCGCCGCGCCGGGAGTGACCGCGAAGACGACCTCCACCGAGGTCGGGGCGACCTCGGCGAGCAGGTTCAACTCGGCGGCGGTGAAGGCCTGGTCGGCGGCGATCACGAAGAGCAGCGCGCCGGCTCGGCCGGCCGCCTCGAGCAGCACCCGGGTGCCCGACACGCCGAGGGTGGCGGTGTCCGGAACATCGATCAGGGTGAAGTGCCGGAGCAGCGGCTCGGACACGCTCAGCTCGACCCGCCGGGGCGGGCGGGCCAACGCCGGACCGGCGGCTTCCCGGTCCGCGCCGTACGAGTGCGGCTGGCGGTAACCGGGCACGAACGCCGCCCGGGTGGGCACCTTGGCGTCGCGCACCACCAACCAGCTGCCGCCGGGCACGGTGAGCATGACCGGGTCGAGGCCGAGCAGGGTGGCGAGCACGGCACGCCGCTCGGCGCCGGCCGGGCCGACGGCGACCACACCGAGCGGCTCGTCCGGGGCCGGGCCGGACACGCCGACCCGGCTGGGCAGCGGACCGCAGCTGGGTACGTCGGCTGGGCCGGCCATGTCGCCCGGCGAGTCGACCGAGGGGAGAGGGCCCTGCTTCATCAGGTGCCTCCCGTTGCAGGTGACCGTGGGTCTGGTCGCGAAAATTCCGGTGCACGACCCGGATGTCGGAAGACTACGGGCGGTCCGGCGACCGGGCGGAACACCTCAGGTACTCACCGGTAATTGTGCGATTACTCAACTTCGTACGGTGACGGTGCGGGCGCGGACGGATTCCGGTCGATATGCTGCGCGAATGAGTCGATGGGAGTTCGTCGGCCGCACGGATGAGCTCAACCGCCTGCTGGAGGCGGTGACCGGCGAGGCCGGCCGTGGGCTCTTCTTCAGCGGCAGCGCCGGCATCGGCAAGAGTCGACTGCTGCGCGAGGGTGTCGGCGCGTTGCCCACCGACAGGTTCGCCATCTGGTCCATCGCCGCCAGCGCCACCACCGCGGCGCTGCCGTTCGGTGGGCTGGTCCAGGTCCTCCCCGCCGAGCAGCCCCAGGGCCTCTCCCCCGCCGGCGTGCTGCGCTGGGCGCTCAACGTGCTGCAACAACAGGCCGCCGGCCGACGGATCGTGCTCGCCATCGACGACGCCCACCTGCTCGACCCACCCTCGGCCGCGCTCGTGCACCTGGTCGCCCGCGCCGAGAACGCCACTGTGGTCGGCACGCTGCGGGACGGCGAGCAGATCCCGCTGCCGATCCGCGCACTCTGGACCGACGATCTGGTCGAGCACGTCGAGCTGACCCCGATGCCGCAGGAGCAGACGTCGGACCTGCTGGCGGCGATCCTGGGTGGTCCGGTCGACGCCGGCTCCGCCGACCGGCTCGGCCGGCTCTCGTCCGGCAACCCGCTGCTGCTGCGCGAGCTGGTGCACGCCGCCAGCGGCAGCGCCGAGTTGAAGCGCACGTACGGCATCTGGAAGTGGACCGGCCGCCTGGAGCTTGCGCCCAGCCTGACCGACCTCATCGACACCCGGGTCGGCAAGCTCACCGACGGCGTCCGCGCGGTCGTCGAGCTCGTCGCGTTCGGCGAGCCACTCGGCCTGCACCTGCTCAAGCAGGCCGCCGACCAGTCGGACGTGGAGACCGCCGAGGAACGCGGGCTGATCACCGTGGACCAGCACGACCGGCGCACGAACGTCCGGCTGGCGCACCCGCTCTACGGCGAGGTGATGCGCCGCCGCTGCCCGGTCAGCCGCACCCGCCGACTTCAGGCGCACCTCGCCGAGCTGCTGGAGCAGGTCGGCAAACGTCGACGCGACGACGTGCTGCGGGTGGCCGTCTGGCGGCTCGACTCGGGCACCGCACAGGACCCGGCCCTGCTGCTGGACGCCGCGGTGCAGGCGTTCACCCGCTACGACGTGCCGCTGGCGACCCGCCTGGCACGGGCCGCGCTGCACGCCGACGGCGGCTACGACGCGGCCGAGCTGCTGGCCACCATCCTGATGTTCGCCGACCGACCCGACGAGGCGATCGACGTCCTCGACTCGGTCACCCCGCAGCCCGGCGACGAACGGCGGTTCTGCCGCTGGCTCACCGTACGCGGCATGGTCAGCTACTGGGGGTTGAGCCGGGAGTCCACGGTGGAGGAGATCGCGAGCCGGGTCGAGCAGCTCAGCGACTCCGCCGACAGGTCCCGGGTGCACGCCTTCGAGGCGATCATGCGCCTGCACCGACTGGACACGGCCGCCGCCGTACGGCTCAGCCAACAGGTGCTGGACCGACCGGCCGCCGGCGTCGCCGCCCGCGAGCTGGCCCGGTCCACGATCGCGTACGTCCAGGCCGCGCAGGGCGAGCTGACCCGCAGCGGTACGGCGATCGCCCAGGTGCACTCGGCCGCGGCCAGTTGGCGCACCGACATGCCGTACCTCCAGTTGGCCCTGGAGCTGGCCCGGGGCACCCGCCTCATGCTCACCGGCGACCTGGCCGGGATCGACGCGATCGTGGCGGACGAGTTCGCCGACCTCGCCGGGGCCGGCGACTTCCGCCTCGGCACCGGCTACCTGGCCATCCTGCAGGCGTACGCGGCGCGGCTGCGTGGGCAGAGCGACGCGGCCATGCGAACCTCCCTGGGCGCGTGTGCGGTGCTGGCCACGAGTCGGGTCTACGCCGGTCTGGCCCAGGCCGAACGCGCCCAGTCGGCGGCGCTGCGCGGTGACGCGGCGCAGGCGGTTGCGGCGATGGCCGAGGCCGACCGCACCCACGCGCCGGGCATGGCGGTGCTCTACCCGTGGCTGGAGCAGGCCCGGGGCGCGTCGCTCGCCGCGTCGGGCGACCTGCCGGGCGCGGTCAAACACCTCGGCGATCTGGTGGATCGGCTTCGTTCGGACGGCTTCGCCGGGCACGAGGTGCACGTCCTGCACGACCTCGTGCGACTGGACCAGGCGGGCATGGCGGTCGGGCCCACCTGCTCCGATGGTGGGCGGCGCACCGTCGCGCAGCGCCTCGCCGAGCTCTCCGAGCAGGTCGACGGCGTACTGCCGCCGCTGTTGGCCCGGCACGCCCGCGCCGCGGTGACAGGTTGCCCCACCGACCTGCTCGCGGTCGCCGACGACTACGCCGCCCTGGAGTTGACCGTGTACGCCGCCGAGGCCACCTCCCACGCCGTCCAACGCCTGCGCCACGAGCACTCGGCCGCGGCGAACGACGCCCGGGAGCGCCTCGCCGGGTTGCTCGGCCGCTGTGACCTGATCCGCACGCCGGCGCTGCAGGCCGGCGCGCCGGTGCTCACCGAGCGGGAGTGGCAGGTGGCCCGCCTCGCCGCGCACGGTGCCCCCAGCCGGGCCATCGCCGAACGACTCTTCCTGTCGGCGCGCACGGTGGAGAACCACCTCCAGCGGATCTACGCGAAGCTCGGCGTCACCGGTCGGGCCGAGCTGTGGGCGGCGTTACGCTCGATCCCGGGCCACGACGGCGGCGACCCGAGCTGAACCTTAGGCTGGGGCGGTGAGCATCCACCGACCCGCGCTCCTGACCGACCACTACGAGCTGACCATGGTCAGCGCGGCGCTGAAGGACGGCACCGCCGACCGTCGGTGCGTCTTCGAGGTGTTCAGCCGCCGGCTGCCGAGCGGCCGCCGGTACGGCGTCGTCGCCGGAACGGCCCGGCTGATCGAGCTGATCCGCGACTTCCGGTTCGACCCCACCGAGGTCGACTTCCTGCTGCGGACCGGGGTGGTCGACGAGACGGCGGCGGCGTGGCTCACCGACTACCGCTTCACCGGCGACATCGACGGGTACGCCGAGGGCGAGCTGTTCTTCCCCAACTCACCGATCCTCACCGTCTCCGGCGGCTTCGCCGAGTGCGTGGTGCTGGAGACACTTGCGCTCTCCGTGCTCAACCACGACAGTGCGATCGCCGCGGCGGCAGCGCGGATGGTGACCGCGGCGCGGGGCCGGGCACTCATCGAGATGGGTTCGCGGCGGGCACACGAGGAGGCGGCGGTGGCCGCGGCGCGGGCCGCGTACCTGGCCGGGTTCCGGTTCACCTCCAACCTCGCCGCCGGCGCGCGCTACGGCATCCCGACGGCGGGCACGGCGGCGCACGCGTTCACCCTGCTGCACGACGACGAGCGGGCGGCGTTCGCGTCGCAGGTCGCCACGCTGGGCAAGGACACCACGCTGCTTGTCGACACGTACGACATCAGCCAGGGCATCCGCAACGCGATCGCGGTGGCCGGGCCGGAACTGCGGGCGGTACGGATCGACTCCGGTGACCTCGCGGTGATCGCCCAGCAGTCCCGGGAGCTGCTCGACTCGCTCGGCGCCACCGAAACCAAGATCATTGTTTCGGGTGACCTGGACGAGTACGCGATCGCCGCGCTCGCCGCCGAGCCGGTGGACATGTACGGCGCCGGCACGGCGGTGGTCACCGGCTCCGGGGCACCGACCGCCGGCCTGGTCTACAAGCTTGTCGAGGTCGAGGGGCGGCCGGTGGTGAAGCGCTCCGAGCACAAGGCGACCATCGGCGGTCGCAAGGTCGCGGTCCGCCGGCACAAGCCGACCGGCACCGCCACCGAAGAGATCATCGTTCCGCAGGGCGTTCCGGACCGGCAGCCCAACGACCGCCTGCTCCAGCAGTCGTACGTGGTCGCCGGTGAGCCGGTGCCGCTGCCCACCCTCGACGAGTCACGGGAGCACCTGCGGGAGTGTCTGATCTCCATCCCGTGGGAGGGCCTGAAGCTCTCGGCCGGCGACGCCGCCGTGCCGGTCACCGTCGTACCCGCCGGCTGAGTCACCCCGAGCACCACCGACCGACCGTGCGGAGAGAGGAAACCCCCCGATGGCCAACGCGCTGATCATCGTCGACGTGCAGAACGACTTCTGTGAGGGCGGTTCGCTTGCCGTCGCCGGCGGCGCCGGGGTGGCCGCCGGCATCTCCCGGTTGCTCGCCTCCGACCCGGACCGGTGGGCGCACGTGGTCGCGACCAAGGACTACCACGTCGACCCGGGTGCCCACTTCGGCGATCCACCGGACTTCGTGGAGTCCTGGCCCCGGCACTGCGTGGTCGGCACCAGCGGTTCGGAGTTCCACCCCGCACTGGACACCGACCGCGTCGAGGCGATCTTCCACAAGGGCGAGCACGCGGCGGCGTACTCCGGTTTCGAGGGGCACGCCGACGACGGCGAGTGCCTGGCCGACTGGCTGCGTCGACACGACGTGGACCGGGTCGATCTGGTCGGCATCGCCACCGACCACTGCATCCGGGCGACCGCTCTGGACGCCGCCCGGGAGGGTTTCGCCACCACCGTGCTGCTCGAGCTGACCGCCGCCGTCGCCCCGGCGACCACCGACGTGGCCCTGCGCGCGATGGACGGCGCCGGGGTGATCATGCAGGGCCAGCCTGTGATCAGGGCCGCATGAGGCGTTAATTGGTTGGCCAAGATGCCGTCGCCGGTCGAAGATGTCGCCGGAGGTACGGATCCACGTGAACATGAAGCCTTACCGGCGGGCGCTCGCCCTGCCCGGTCTGCGGTCGCTGCTGCTGGTCGCCGTCCTCGCCCGCGTCCCGCTCACCGCGACCGGGGTGACGCTCACCTTCCACGTGGTGCTCGACCTCGACCGTGGCTACGGAGCGGCCGGCCTGGTCGGTGCGGCTGTCACGGTGGGCGCGGCGATCGGCGGGCCGCTGCTCGGTCGACTCGTGGACCGGCGTGGACTACGCCCGGTCCTCGTGCTCACCGGGATCGCCGAGGCGATCTTCTGGTCCACCGCGCCCACGCTGTCGTACCCCGTGCTCCTGCCGGCCGCGTTCGTGGCCGGCTCCCTGGCGCTGCCCATCTTCTCGGTGGTCCGGCAGTCGATCGCCGCGTTGGTCCCCGAGGACCAACGCCGACCGGCCTACGCGTTGGACTCGATGTCGGTGGAGTTGTCCTTCATGATCGGCCCGGCGCTGGCCGTGGCCCTGGTCACCGCGATCTCCGCGCAGACCACCATGTACCTGGTCGGTGGTGGCATCGTCGCCGCCGGGATCGCCCTGTGGGTGGTCAACCCGCCGATCCGCGAGGCCAGCGCCGAGCCCAGCGGCCCAGCGCGTCGGGTGCCGCGTCGGGAGTGGCTGACACCCCGACTGCTCGCCGTGCTGGCGCTCAGCGCCGCGGCGACCCTGGTGCTCGGTGGCACCGACGTGGCGGTGGTCGCCGTCCTGCGGGCCAGCGGTGAGGTTAGCTGGACCGGGGCGGTGCTGGCCATCTGGGCGGTCGCCTCGCTTGCCGGCGGTTTCGCCTACGGGGCCGTGCACCGCTCGTTCTCACCGCTGGCGCTGACCGCCGCACTGGCCCTGTGCACCATCCCGGTGGGGCTGGGCGGTGCACACTGGTGGCTGCTGTGCCTGGCCCTGATCCCCGCCGGCGCGCTCTGCGCGCCGACCATCGCAGCCAGCTCGGACGCGGTCAGCCGCCTGGTCCCAGCCGAGGTACGCGGTGAGGCGATGGGTCTGCACGGCTCCGCCGTCACCGTCGGCATCGCGGTCGGCGCGCCACTGGCCGGAGCGGTGATCGACGCCAGCGCACCACTCTGGGGCTTCGTGGTGACAGGTGCGCTTGGCGCACTCGTCACCCTGGTGGTCCTCCCGATCGAGCTGCGCCGCCACCGCAACGCGCAAGCGACCACCCCGCCGCCCGTCGAGGTCGAGGTCGACCTCGCCCCTGCCGCCCGCTGACCCCAGTCCCGCCTCGCCGCGCCTCCGCGCGCCCCCGCGCGGCCCCGGCCCTGCGTCCCGCGCCCCGCGCCCTGCGCGCCCCGCCCCGCGCGCATCGCCCCGCGCGCCACGCCCCGCGCGCCAAGATCCGAGCAACTTCCCTGGGGTAGTTCCATCCTGAGTTGGCTGGTCGGGGGGTCTTGACGGTGTGGGGGTGGTGGGTGGGGGTGCAGGTCGTTGCGGGGGTGATCTTTGGGT